>NZ_JBEPNP010000010.1:0-176343 GCF_040546335.1 Arthrobacter sp. UYEF20
GAGGTTCTTCAATGAGGCAACGAAGCCATCAACCGGAGGTTTTCAGATGAGGCAACGAATCACTTTTCCCGGAGGTATTGCAATGAGGCAACAGGGAGTCTTGTGACCCGTGCTGCGGGCCGCCGGCCAGGAGCGAACTGATCCCGGCCAGTAGGAGCGTGCGGCCCCGGAACCGGCCAGCGGCATCGCCGCCATGGCGGGGGGCGCCATTGACAATTACCCCGAGCCCGGAGGCGGCGGCAGCGAGCGCCGGGACGACAGCATGCTGCCCGACCAAACCGAAACCGCGGCCCGCGTGGTTGGCCAGGCTTCGTCGACGCGGCCGACGGTAAGCACTACGCTCAGCAAATGGGAGTCATGCGGAAATTCTTCGGCGTCCTGGCCTTGGTCCTGATCGGGCTGGCAGGCACCGGGCCGACCGCCCTCGCTGTCCGGGGGGTCGACGTCGTCGTCGAGGACCGTGCGGGGGTGCTGGACCGAAACACCCTCCTGCCCGCAGTGCAGTCCATTGACTTCTACCAGCCCACGAAAGTGGCCGTGTACACCTACAACGGAACGGCCTCGGCCAACCTCAATGAGGAAGTCCTGCGATTTGCCCGCGCCGAGCACCCCGAATGGATCAGCGCGGACGGGCAGAAGTGGGCGGACGGGCTGTTCATCTTCGCGCTGGATCCGGTGGGTCGGCATGTCGGGACCTACCTGGGCGAGGACCGCAAGGTCTCCCCTGAACAGCGCGATGACATCCAGGACGCGTCCAAGGAACTGCTCCGTGACGCCCAGTGGACGGACGGCACGATTGCCGGCATCAGGCGCGCGGCCGAGCTGATCAACCAGCCGTGGTACCGGTCCGCAGCCTTCCTCATCACGGCCTGGGTGACGGCGGCGGCGGCCGCCGCCGGGGCTGGCACGTGGCTGATGGTGCGCTGGCGGACCCGGGTGAGCAGCCGGAAGGAACTCGCCCGCGGGGACGCCAGTTATGCGAACGTGAGCATGGACCTGCAGGTCACCGAGCTCAACGCCGGCACCATTCCGGAGGCCTCGCGCTATGGGAGCACAGTGCTGGAGAAGCACCGCAGCTTCATGGCCAAGTACAACACCGCCACCGGACTCTCCAACCAGGCGCACGCGTTCTCTGCCAAGGAGCTGAGCCGGCGTCGGAACCTGGCGCTGGTGCGGAGCTACGCCGATGCCGCCGCCGAACTCGACGCCCTGGACGACGTCATTGCCGACACCAACGCACTGCTCAACCGCGGATCGTCCTGGGACCGGGCCTGGGACCGGCAGCTGGCCCCGTTCCGCAACGACCTCGCCGCCGTCGAGCAGATGCTCAGCAAACGCCACGCCCAGGGTGACTCCGCGACGGCCGCCGCCCTCCGGTCCTTCCGCGAGCAGAGTCATCGCGAGCTGGAGCGCTGGACCTCTGAACTGGCCGATGGCACCACCACGCCGGAGACGGCGCTCGACCGCCTGCGCGACGCCCGCACGCAGCTTTCCGAACTGCTGAAGAACCATGCCGACACCGTGATCAACGGCTTCGCCAAGAGCGAGAAGGAAGCCAGCCTCATGCGCAAGGAAATGGAGAGCGCCCAGGCCGGACCCAAGGCCAGGTACGGCCGCAGTTACGAGCCCAGCATCCTCGGCACGGTCTACCCGTCCTATTACTTCTTCTCTGTGCCCACCTTCAACTCCGGCTTCAACACAGGCGTCAGCAGTGTCAGCAGCGCCCGCGGCGGGAGCAGCACCACCGGCTACGGCAGCAGCGGGGGCAGCTTTTCCGGCTCCGGCAGCTCATCGAGTTTCTAGCGGCGGGTTCCAGCCGACGGCGTCAGCTTTTCTGGCTGCTTTCGACGACGAAGTCACCGCCCGGAAACAGGATGGTCTCGTGGCCGTCGTCGAACCTGACATGATACGGCGGCGCCCCGTCGGCGCCCTTGACCTCGAGGATCTCACCGTGCCGGTCCGAAGACTCCACGGTGTGGCCCCGGATGATGATGCGGTCTCCTTGGGTTGCTTTCATTCCATTCACCTCCCTTGTCCAGCCTACGGTGGTCCGCCCCGCCATGGAACGGTCATCAATATCGGATCGGCCCTCAGAACAGACCGGCCGTGACGGCCTGCGTCAGCTCGTGGATGATCCGGGTACGGGCCGCCATGTCCGACGTATTCTTGCCGAGGGTGTACACCACGAAAACGTAGGCCCTGTCCCCCTGGACGAGAATGCTGGCGTCATGCAGATTCCCGAAGAGCAGGCCGTACTTGTGGAAGACATCAATGCCGGCCGGCACCGCGGCTGGGATGAGCGTTTCGTAGTTGGTGTGCTGCATGTATGAGAGCAGCTGGGCGGTGTTCTGCGCATTGAGCAGCTGGCCCGAGTAGAGCAAGGAGAGTGTCTTTCCTGTTTCCGCCGGGGACAGGAGGTTCGCGGTGCGGTCGTAGCTGATGCCCAACGACGCCGCGTAGGCGGTCATCCCCTGCTGCCCGACGGCGGCCAGGATCAGCGCCCATGAGTCGTTGTTGCTCTGCTGGACCATCTGCCGGATCTGGACTGCCGCGGTGGACGAGCCCATCCGGGCCGTCAGGGAGGCCCGTCCGGTTTCCACCAGGTGGTAGTAAGCCGACGCGGCCAGGATCTTGGCCGTGCTGGCGGCGACGAACTTGGTCTTGTCCCCGTATTCGTGGACCACGCCGTCTTTCACATCGATGAGGGCCACCCCCACCTGGTACCGGCTGTTGGCCTCGATGATCGCGTTGATCGGGGCGTCGAATGCGGGGCTGAAGGGCACCGGACCCTGGTCCGGAGCCTCGACGACGGGCGGAGGCTCGACGGCGGGCGGGGCCGCCGGGGAGACGGGCGGGGCCAGCGGGGAGTCAGGCGCCTCCGCGGCCGGCGCCGGCGCGGCCGGCGCCGGGGCGGGAGCAGGGGCGGAAGGTGCCTGTTTTGCCGTGGCGGCCTCATTGGGCGCGGCGCTGGCCGTGCCCGGGGCGCCCGGGGCTGCTGACACTGACGTTTCGGGCCGCGCGACCGCATCAGCGGGCACACTGGACTGGATGGACACGTAGACGGTGGTCGCCGCAATCAGGGCCAGGGCCGCTGCGGCCGCCGTCAGGACCCGCGGTCGGAGCCTGCGGAAGTAACCGGGCGCAGGATTGTCTTCACCCTCGCTGTGGTGGCGTGAGGGGTAGTGCCGGCGCGGTTCCGTGGAGTCCACGGCGTCTCATCCCGGGCACATGGAGGTTTGTCGGATATCGGGAAAGGGCCCCGTATCGGCTGACGCCCCAAGTACGTTCGCAGGCATGCGTTCCCCCGAGTGTCAAAGAATCTGCGGTGGATTTTAGATTTCCTGAATTGTGCTGCAGGCCGGGCGGGAGCGCAAGGCATCAACCTTGGAAAATCCTTGGGTCCGGCGGCTCACGCCCTGGACTGTTGCAGGGGTCAGGGGCGTACGCTGGGCCCGTGAACACGGAGGAGTCCGGAATGCGGAAAATCATCCTGATGATGCAGGTTTCCTTGGACGGGTACATGGAAGGGCCGGGCCGGGACATCGGCTGGCATATGGTCGACGAGGAACTGCACCGCCATTTCAATGACGAGCTCCGCACCATGGGTGGGTTCCTGGACGGCCGGGTCACCTATGAACTGATGGCCGATTTCTGGCCGACGGCGGACAGTGACCCCGCAATCAGCGGCCCGATGAGCGAATTCGCCGGCATCTGGCGCGACATGCCCAAGATCGTGTACTCCCGGACCCTGGAATCGGCGGGCTGGAACACCACCGTGGTGCGTGAGGTCGTCGTCGGCGAGGTAAGGGCACTCAAGGCACAACCCGGCGGTGACCTGGCGCTCGGCGGGGCGGACCTTTCCGCGACCTTCCGGCGCCTCGGCCTGATCGATGAGTACAGAATCTACGTGCACCCCGTGCTGATCGGGCGCGGCAAGCCCCTGTTCGGGCCCGCCGACGGAACCACCCAGCTCCGCCTGGCCGAGCACCGCGGCTTCAGCAACGGCGTCGTGCTGCTGCGCTACGCGGCGTAAGCAGGCACTCCAGGAAGGCGTCCAGCGTTGAGTTCCCACCCCCGTCTGGCCCGCAGGCTGAACACCTTCGATGCGGTGGTCATAGGCCTCGGGTCGATGATCGGCGCGGGCGTGTTCGCCGCTTTCACGCCCGCGGCCCAGGCGGCCGGGTCCGGACTTCTGATCGGCCTGCTGCTCGCCGCCGTGGTCGCGTACTGCAACGCGACGGCTTCGGCCCAGCTTGCGGCGGAATACCCGACCTCCGGCGGGACATATGTTTACGGGCGGGAGCGGCTCGGCCCCTGGCCCGGGTTCCTGGCCGGGTGGGGTTTCGTGATCGGGAAAACCGCCAGCAGCGCGGCCATGGCCCTGACCTTTGCCGCCTACGCCGCGCCGGCCGGGTGGGAGCGGCCGGTGGCGATCGCCGCCGTCGTGCTGCTGGTTGCCGTGAATTACCGGGGCGTGACGCGCACCGCGGCCCTGACCCGGATCATTGTGGTGGCCGTGCTAGTGGTCCTGGCCATCGTGGTGGCCGCCTGCTGGGTCCCCGGCGCGGCTGGTCCCCCGAAGCTGTTCGACGGCGGCGTCCTCACCCACGGCTGGTACGGAATCCTGCAGTCCGCAGGTCTGCTGTTCTTCGCGTTCGCCGGCTACGCCCGCATCGCCACGATGGGGGAGGAAGTCATCAACCCGCGCAGGACAATCCCGCGCGCCATCGTGATCGCACTGGGGATCGCCGTCGCGGTCTATGCCGCCATCGCCGTCAGCATCCTCGCGGTCCTCGGCGCTGACGGAATTGCCGGCACGCCGGCCCCGCTTGCCGCCGCCGTCGCCGCCGGTTCCTGGGACTGGGCATCGCCGATCGTGCGGTTGGGCGCCGCACTGGCGGCGCTGGGCGCCTTGCTGGCACTGATCGCGGGGCTGGGCCGGACCAGCCTGGCCATGGCCCGCGAGGCCGATCTGCCCCGGTGGCTGGCCGCCGTCCACCCCCGCTTCAAAGTCCCGCACCGGGCCGAACTGGTCCTGGCTGCGGTTATCTGCGTCATCATCGGCGTGGCCGAGCTGCGCGGAGCCATCGGCTTCTCTTCCTTCGGCGTCCTCATCTACTACCTCGTGGCCAACGTCTCCGCCTACACCCAAAGCGGCGAAAACCGCCGGTACCCCAAGGCCCTGCAGCTCATCGGCGCCGTCGCGTGCGTGGTCCTGGTGGCAACCCTGCCGGTGGAGTCCGTGATCGCGGGGCTGCTGATGTTCGCGGCCGGCGTCGTGTACCGCGTGGTGCGCCTGCGCCTTGCGACAACCCGGAATCCCTGATCGCCGCCCCATCACTGCCGGGAGTCACTTCTTAAGCGATTCTTAACGGCCCCGCGGGAGAGTTGTACCAGGCGCCGACCGTGCGCACTGCCCCCGAACCGGAGGATCCCATGCCTGGACGCGCCCCCATTGACCGCGTTGCGACACACCCCGGACCTGCCGCTGCCCGCCCCGCGGACAGCCCAGTGTTCTGGGCCATCCCGCAGGCACGCCACTGGCTGCTGTGGGGAATTCTGCTCTCCGCCGCGGTCCTCGCGATCGGCCTGGCGGCGCAGCTCATGCCCGGCGGCAGCGCAACGGAGTTCGGCGTGGACCAGAATCTCAGCCAGCACCATGTGGCGGTTTTGACCGGCGTGGCGATGGCACTGAACGTGGTGTTTGGCCCGATGGCCGGCGTCGTCCTCATTGCTGCCGCTGCACTCTGCCTTTGGCTGGTCCGTGGTTCCCTGGTGAGGGCCGTTGTATTCGGCCTCGTGGCCTCGTCCGGCTGGGTGGCCAGCGAGTTCTTCAAGCTCATCATCGCCCGCCAGCGGCCCGACCCGGGGCTGCTGTTCGATCCGCTCTCGCCGGAAACCGGCTCCAACAGCTTCCCCAGCGGCCACGTTTGCTTCGCCGTCGCACTCGGTTTTGCACTGTATTTCCTGGCCCGCGGAACCCGCTGGGCCAAGGCCACGGCCTTCGCCGCTGTGGCGATGGCCCTCGTGGTGGCCTGGTCGCGGCTGTACCTCGGGGTCCACTACCCCACCGATGTGGCGGCCTCCTTCCTGGCGGCGAGCGCTGCGGTGATCCTGCTCGCCGGGCTGTGGAACCGCTTCGCTCCCCTCATCGTGGACCGCCTGCCGGCCGCGGCATTCATCCGGCCAACCCGATCCTAAGGACGTGACCATGCACGGTATTTACACATCAGGACTCGTTACGGCCGCGGCCGGAACCCCCTCCTTCCTTGACCCCGCGAGCCTGCTCGAGGGGCTCGGCCCGGCCGCGCTGGGCGTCATCGCCCTGATGGTCTTCATCGAATCAGGTGTGCTGTTCCCCTTCCTGCCCGGGGACTCCTTGCTCTTCACCGCGGGCCTCCTGCATCAGCAGTTGCAGCTGACCCTGCCGGTCCTGATCGGCGTCGTCACCGCAGCTGCCATCGCCGGCGATCAGGTCGGCTACCTGCTGGGCCGCACCTTTGGCCGGAGATGGTTCAAGGACGATGCCCGGATCCTGAAGACCGCCCATCTGACCACAACGGAAGACTTCTTCCGGCGCCACGGCGGTGCCGCCGTCGTGCTGGCCCGCTTCGTGCCGATAGTCAGGACGTTTGCGCCGTTGAGCGCGGGGATCGCCCGTTACGGGTACAAGTCCTTCACGCTTTGGAACATCGTCGGGGCTCTGGCCTGGGCGACGTCCGTGACCCTGTTGGGCACCTGGCTGGGCCACTTCGAGATCATCGCCAAGAACATCGACGTCATCGCCGTGGTCATGGTCCTCGTCTCCGTCCTGCCGTGGGGCATCCAGCTGCTCAAACGCCGTCGCCAGGGCAGCCGTGCCTCTTGGGACGGCACGGAAGCCGATACCGCAAACAACACCGCGGACGGTGTGTCCTCACAGGATTTGGCGGGGAAGAATAGCTGACATGACCACTGCAGCCCTGCCCTCCCTGCTTCTCGTGGAGGACGACGCCGTCCTGGGGCCGCTCATCGCCGCGCTACTGGCGGAGGACTACCGGGTGAGGCTCGTTGCCAACGGCCAGGACGGACTGCACCTGGGGCTCACGGAGACCTGGGATGCGATGGTGATCGACCGCGGCTTGCCGGTGATGGACGGCATCAGCCTGATCAGGGCATTGCGGGAGAAGGGGATCTCCACCCCCATCCTCATCCTGACCGCGCTCGGGGACACGGCGGAGAAAGTCAGGGGCCTGGATGCCGGTGCCAACGACTATGTGACCAAGCCGTTCGACGCCGGGGAACTCGCGGCACGCCTGCGCGCCCTGACCCGCACTTTTGCCCCGGCCTCCACGCCGGTGGGCTTCGGCCCGTGGGAACTCGATCCGGCGTCGCGCTCCGTACGGTCCGTCTACGGACGACTGGTGTCCCTCACAGCGAAGGAGGGCGAACTGCTCGGTGCCCTGGCCGCGGAACCGGGCCGGGTCTTCACCCGGGAAGAACTGCTCAGCCAGCATTTCCAGGCCACGGACCAGCCCGGCCTGATCGACACCTACGTCCACCACCTCCGCCGGAAGATCGCCAAAACCGTGATCCGCACGGTCCACGGCGTCGGCTACCAGATCGGCGACGCCCATGAATAGCACCGCACCGCAGGCCGCCGAACCGGACCTGGACACCCTGCGCAGGGCCTCCCTCAAGGTCGCCCTGCGGATCAGCGCCGCCTGCGCCGTGCTGGTCCTCTGCCTCCTCGCCGCCGCCACCGTCTACCTGATGAACAAGCTGGCTCACCCGGACCTGCCATCCGCCACCGTGGCCGGGAAGGCCTACACCTATCTCGACTCCAAGGACCTGATCGAGGCCATGATCATCGCCGGGGTAGCGGGGATCGTGCTGGCCGGCGGCGTCGGGTGGCTCAGTGCACGGAGCGCCATCCGGCCCCTGGGGGAAGCGCTGGCCCTGCAGCGGCGGTTCGTCCAGGATGCCAGCCATGAACTGCGCACCCCCCTCGCCATCCTCGACGCACGCATCCAGCTGGCCCAACGCGACGCCGCGCCGGACTCCAAACCGGGCCAGGCCTTGGTCAAAATCCGGGAAGACACGGCAACGCTCACGGGGATCGTCAATGAGCTGCTCTTGGCCGCAACGAGGGGGACGCCGGACCCAGCGACAGAACCGGCCGATTTGGCCGACGTCGCGTCCTCCGTCACCGAGAGCCTGCAACAACTCGCGGCACGCCAGGGCGTCCGGCTCACCTTTTCCGCGGATGCGTCCGACGGGGCGTCCGCCAGGGCTTCCGCGGGCGATTCCGGAGGCGGCTCCGGCAGCGATTCCGGCGGCGGCCGGCCTCTGGCCCGCATCGACCAGAACTCCCTCCGCCGCGCGGTGCTCGCCCTGGCCGACAATGCCCTCGCCCACACCCCGGCCGGCGGACAGGTCACCATCAGCACTGCGGCAGAGAACAACCACGCGGTCATCACCGTGGCGGACACGGGGGCTGGGATCACCGGCGTCGACCAGGCCCGGATTTTTGACCGCTTCGTCAGGACTCCGGGCGCCGATGCGCCGCGCCGGCAGAGAAGCTTCGGCATCGGTCTGGCCCTGGTCCGCGAGATCGCCACGGCCGCCGGCGGCACCGTCGAGGTAGCCCGGACAGGTCCGGAGGGAACCACCATGAGGCTGGCGCTTCCCCTGGTTCGCTGACGCGACGGCATGCAGAAGGCCGGCAATCCGCTGCCCCCAAGGCAACTGATCACCGGCCTCTTTCGCTGCTGTGCGTCAGACTCCGGCGCGGACGAACGTCACGGGGCCCGTGGCGGTCAGCCACGACAGCGGGTGCGCCACGGTTGTATTGCCGTTGATGCCGCCGCTGACGGCCTGTCCGTTGCCGGCGTAGATGGCAACGTGGCCGGACTGGACGATCATGTCGCCCGGCTCCGGAGTCGCCACAACCTTGCCGTACTTGAGGAACGCCGTCGGGCCGATGTCGCCTACCGGAATGCCGGCTGCGCCGAGCGCCTTTTCGACCATCGCAGTGCAGTCCTGCATGATTCCAACCTGGCCGTAGGCGGCCGAAAGCAGCGCGGCGTTGACGCCGCCGGCTGCCGGGGCAGCGGCGGGAGCCGGGGCAGCTGCCTGGACCTGCACGGCAGCCTTAGGAGCTGCGGCAGGCTGGGGGGCGGCGGCGGGGACGGCTGCAGCCGGCTTGGGCTGTTCGACGACGGGCGCCGGAGTCGAGACCACGGCCGGACGCTCGAAGGCGATCTGAACAGTGGAATCCGCGCTGACCGGAGCGGAGACCTGACTGTTGACGTCAACGGACGACGCCGGTGCGGCGTTGCGCTCGACGGGTGCCTCCGCCGCGTTGGCGGCCATGGCGCTGCTGAGTACCAGACCTGATGCTGCGGCGATCACGGCGGCCTGGCGGCCGATCGTGCCTGCATTGCCCGCAAATGCGGAGGAAATTGCCGAAAGCGGGCTCGTGGTGGTGGTGCCGCGATGGCGCGCGGAAGTATTGCGTGAAGTCATGAATGTAGCCTCTCCCAATGCCTGCGAGGTGAGCTGTCGGATTCGGATGGGAGGCACCCGGCCGCACTCGGGGCCCGCGTTGCGGGCCGTGCGGCTTCACCCCAAGACCTGCCTGTCAGCTGGTCAAAAAGTGGTTTCCCCGTCTCTGCCGGACGTTGATGCGAGTTATCCCCGGGGCCGCGGCAGAGTTAGGCAATCGGCTGGGGAGCGCCCGTATCGGAGACAACAGGCACCTAACAACGGTAACGGGATAATCACGGAATGTCACATTGAGGTAACGGGGCGGGGGTCCAAACGAGGGCTTTTTCCATCTGCATCCCCGGGCTCAGGCATAGGATGATGCCAGCAGCGATCCCTGAAGCGGAGGCCCGAAATGAACAGCCACTGTGTCGCCATCTGCCAGCTGAGCGATCAGCCTCAGGAGGATTTTGACGTCAACACCGAGCTGCTGATCCTCGAAGGCCAGGAAGTCCGCGTCTCAACCTGGGACGCTGAGCCCCGCGACGGCGGTTTCGACGCCCATGTCCTGAACGACCGTGTGGATGCACTCGGCTTTATGGTGGTCACGGACTGGCAGTTCCTGGATGGCAAGGCCTACGCGGTTGTGCAGCGACGGTCGGACAGCTGATGCGGGACGCTTCCGTCACGTCCCGGTGGCCGTGAATTCCAGCTCTGGCCGGTGTTTCGCGACGTCGTCGAGCACCACAGCGACTGCCTCCCTGAGGAGGTCGGCGTCGGTATCGGCGTCCGCGTCGTGCTCCGGCGAGACGGCCAGCGCCGCCTTGGCCAGGCCGACAAACTTGCGCCAGTCTCCCCCGCCGGCCCGGAGCGCCCGGAGCGGCGAGAGCAGGGCGGCGCGGCGCAGCCAGACGTCGGGTTCCCGGGCCCAGCGGTCCAGCACGCTGTCCGCTCGTACCCTGCCCAGCAGGTCCAGTCCCGAAACCAGCGGGCCGACGACGTCGACGGCGAGCGGATCGGCCAGCTCCCGCAATTGCGCGGTTCTCAGGAAGCCTTCAATCCGGGTCAGGTCCGCGTTGTCCAGCATGTGGACCTTGGACTGCAGCAGGACCACGGCCGCCAGCCGTCGCTCGAAAACCGGTACGGACCAAAGTTCTGAGCTCAGCGCGGTGATGTCATCATGCAGCAACTCGCGGTGGCGGCGCAGCGCGTCGCGGACAGTTCCGCGCACCGCCCCGACCGAGGCGCCATAGAAGCTCAGATCGCCGCCCACGCGTGCCTGCAACTCGTCCGCCCGGGACCAGGACCCTTCGCGTTGCAGCGAGGAATCGATAAACTCGCCGGCGTCGCTCATGGGACCATTCTTTCGCATTGTTGTGGGGTCTCCGCGTCTTTCGCATTGTTGTGGGGTCTCCGCGCCGGTTTCTAGGTGGCCTGTCTCCCGGCTCTTTCTGCCGGGCTTTTTTGTCTGACCCCGCTTCTAGACTGGGTTCATGGACGGCAAGCGAGAGCCCGAAGTGGTTCCGGGAGGACATGGCGACGCTGGAAGCGGCGCCGCGGTCACGGACGTCGCCCGCCTGCTCGGTACGGTCCGTCCCTGCCACGCCACGGATGCCGACGACGACGGCGGTGCCGGGCTGATCGACCAGCTCCGGCAGCTGGAGGACCTGAAGTCCGCCGCGGCCGCACTGCAAGCACGTGTTGCGGTCGCCTTCGATGCCGCCCAGCGGCGGGTCCAGCGCGCGGCGGGGATGCCGGCGGCCGAACTCGGGGCCGGGGTCGCGGCGCAGATCGCCCTGGCCCGGCGCGAATCCCCGGCCCGCGGCGGCCGGCTCCTGGGCCTGGCCAACGCCCTCGTCACCGAAATGCCCCACACGTTGGCCGCCCTGGACACCGGGCAGCTCAACGAATGGCGTGCCACACTGCTCGTGAAGGAAACCGCCTGCCTGAGTGCGGCGGACCGCTGCGCGGTGGACGAGGAGCTCGCCGCCGATACCGGCACGTTCGCCGGGGCCGGGGACCGCGCAATCGTTGCCGCGGCCCGGGCCTCGGCGTACCGGCGGGACCCCCGCTCCATCACCCAACGCGCCAGCCACGCCGCCGCGGAGCGGCATGTCAGCCTCCGCCCGGCCCCGGACACCATGTGTTACCTGACCGCCCTGCTCCCGGTCGCCGAGGGCGTGGCCGCGTACGCGGCGCTGAGCCGCCACGCCGACACCCTGCGCTGGCGGGGACCCCGGGGGCCGGGGTCAGCTCATGGCCGACGCGCTGGTTGAAACGCATCACGGGGAAGGCGGGTGGAATCAGCAGCATCGAGATCCAGCTCGTCATGACCGACCGCGCCCTGTTCCAGGGAGACAGCGAACCGGCCCGGCTCCCCGGCTACGGCATCGTCCCGGCCGGCTGGGCCCGCGATCTGCTCAGAGACGCTGACTCCGGCCCGGGCATCAGTTCGAGCCAGGGCCGCACCGACCCTAACCCCGGGGGCAACGGCAGTGGAGGCGGGGGCGGCACCGGAGCGGTCGCCGCGGTAGCCGGCGTCGCCCTGCAGACCTGGCTCCGCCGGCTCTACACCGCGCCGGGCAGCGGGGACCTTGATCGCGATGGATTCGAGGGCCCGGCTCTTCCCCGCCGGGCTCCGACGCTTCCTCCAGGCCAGAGACGATACCTGCCGCACCCCGTACTGCGACGCCCCGATCCGACACCTGGACCACGTCACTCCCTGGTCCGAGGGCGGAGCGACCACCGCCGCCAACGGATCCGGACTCTGCGAAGCCTGCAATTACACCAAACAAACCCCCGGCTGGACAGTTCGGCCGCGTCCCGGGCCCGCCGGTACCAATAGTCACAGGCACACCCTCGAGCTCACCACTCCCACCGGCCACAGCTACCACTCCACCGCGCCACCACTGCCGGGTGCAGCGCCGCCTGATGCCTGCCAACGGCGCGAGCTCCGCCACGATGCCAAGGCTCTCAAAAAACGCGTCCGTGCGAATGAGCCGATAGCGGCGTAGGACAGGCCGCCGCGACGCAAGCGGGCAGCCTACCCCGGTCATCTTCATTCTGCCCGCATTTCGGTTCTACAATTAGGCCGTCTCCGCGACCCGATCCCGCTCCGGCGCGACCAGCTGCTCGACGAGCTGCTGGACCCGACGTCGGCAATTTGCGGGCGAAGGTTACGATCAGGTAACGTTGGCGCCTGGCCGTCAAGGTCTGGCCCGCACGCAGGGCCCCGGATGCCCGCATGTCGGGCGCCGCTGCGCCGATCGGTGCCTGCTCGCTCCCGCCCAGTGCTGGGGGCTGAATGAAGCTTCGCGCATTCGTCATCGCCAAAGTTGCAGCTGTCGTTTGCGTCAGTCCCAAGCCCGGAGGGGTCCCTTGTTCAAGAAAATAGCCATCACGCTCACGATGGGCGCGCTGTCCCTGACCGGGTGCAGCATCGCTCCCGCAACAGATGGGGCTGCTGGTCCGCCAGCGGCTGGGCATGCGTCGGCGTCGGCCACCGCGCCGGCCAAGTCCGCCACTGCAGCGGCAAAGCCAGCGGCAACAACCCCAGCCCCTACGCAGACTGCTCCGGCCACCGACGCCGACGTCGCACCCGGCGCGGCCACCGCGGACGCGCCTGCTGCTTCTGCTACGGTCCCGGATGCGGCGCCAGCCGCATCAGCACCGGCCGTCGGCGCACCGGCCGCAGCAGTCCCGGCCGCGGCGGCGCCCGCCGTCGTCCCCGCCGCCCCAGCGCCCGCCGTCGTCCCCGCCGCCAACCAGGCAGCAGCTGCCACGCCGGGTAGGGGCACGCAGGCAGCCACCAACTTTGGGTGGGGCCCGGTTCTGGCCGGAGACGAGTTCTCCAACACCGGCGCCCCGGACCCCGCAAAGTGGAGTGTCTTCAAGGGTGCAGGACATTCGGGCAAGGGCGTCCGCAGCCCGCAGGCCTGGTCGGTCGCCAATGGCCTGGCCACGGTAAACGGTGATGCCGCAGGTACCACAGGCGGCATGTCGGCGAAGTTTGCCCAGCAGAAGTACGGTCGCTGGGAAACGCGCATGAAGACCAATGCCCGGGACCCGCAGTACCACCCGGTCCTGATCCTTTGGCCCAACAACAACACGTCCGCTAACTGTGCCGAGATCGACTACGCCGAAGGCAGCACGGACACCGCCATGATGAAGTTCTTCCTGCATTACGCCTGTGGCGGCAAGGATTTCCAGACCTACGCGGCGAAGCCGGTTGATAGCACGCAGTGGCACAACTATGCAGTCGAGTGGACCCCTGCCGGCATCACCGGATACCTCGACGGCGTGAAGACCTTCAGCGACACGAACCCGGCGCACCAGCCCACCGTGGGCATGCACCAGACCTTGCAGCTCGACTGGTTCCCTGACGGCTCCGCCACCACGGCTTCCCAGATGCAGGTCGACTGGGTCCGCGTTTACAAGTAACCCCAGCTTCGCCCCGCTCGAATTCCGGCTGCCCACCCCGTGAGTCCAACTTGCGGAGTGGGCAGCCGTTCCCGTTTCCCGCACTGATAGCGGCCTGGGCCGGGGTGCTTTTGGAGCCGGTCCGTCCCTACAATTAATTGTCGGTTACTGCGGTGTTCACGCTGCGGGGCCGCCTATTAAGGAGGACATCATGGGTTGGGGTGACAAGATCCATAACGCTGCCGGAAAATTCCACGGCAGGGGCAAGGAAGCAGCCGGTGCGGCCACCGGTAATGACAGGCTCAAGGCCGAGGGCAGGTCCCGCCAGTTCCGGGCCGATCTGAAGCAGGCCGGCGAAAAGATCAAGGACACGTTCAGGAAGCACTGATTCTTGAGCCGGAAAAGGGGTGCAGCCCGGACGGACTGCACCCTCCGCTGTGCTGCCGTCAACGCCGTGCTCCCGTCAACGCTGAGGTGCCGTCAACGCTGTGCAGCCGTCAACAGCGAGTTCAATCCGCGACCTGCTGTGCGGCCCGCGCTCCCCGCTCGCGCAGCCACGGGATCAGGCCACCGGCAAGGAGCATCTCAACCTGACGCGTTGAGAGGGAGTGCCGGACGGCGTAGTCCTCGGTCCGGGTCTCGTTACGCACGCGGATCTCCTTGCCGGTCACGAGTGCGTCGCGCAGGCCTGTCAGCAGGAGCACATCGCCTTGCCGAATGCGGGGGCGATCGGCTGCGTTGGCGAACTCCAGCGCCAGCACCCCGAAATTGGCCAGGTTCTGCCAGTGGATTCGCGCGAAGGATTCGGCCACCACCGCGCGCAGCCCGAGGAACCGTGGGGTGATTGCGGCGTGTTCCCGCGAGGAACCCTGGCCGTAGTTCGCCCCGGCAACCACAATATGGCCGGAAGTCTCCCGGGTTTCCGCGGCCCGGGCAGGATAGGTTTCGTCAATCCGGGCAAAGGTGAATTCGGCTAGCTTCGGGATGTTGCTGCGATATGGCAACGCGCTTGCCCCGGCCTGCAGGATCTCATCCGTGGAGACATCATCACCCAGGACCAGGGCGACCGGTGCCTCAATGCGATCGGCGAGCGGCCCGAACACCGGAAGGGAGGAGATGTTGTCGCCCTTGACCAGTGTCACCCCGGAGGCCTCCTCCGGAGGCAACGGCTCCTCCAGCATCGAGGTGTTCACGCTCGAGACGGCGGGTAATTCCAGCTCGGGATACTCGAGGCCGAACAGCCCCGTCAGGTCCCGCGGGTCGGTGATCGTTCCCGTCAATGCGGCCGCGGCCGCCGTCTCGGGCGAACACAGGTAGACCGAGTCTTCCTGTGTACCGGAACGGCCCGGAAAATTGCGCGGCATGGTGCGCAGGCTGTTGCTCCCATTCGCCGGCGCCTGGCCCATGCCGATGCAGCCCATGCATCCGGTCTGATGCAGCCGGGCGCCGGCGCGGATCAGATCCAAGGTGGCACCCATTTTCGTCAGGTCCTGCAGAATCTGGCGGGAACTCGGGTTGACGTCGAAGGACAGGGCGGGCGGCGACTGCCGTCCCTTGACGATTGCGGCCACAATCGCGAAGTCCCGCAGCCCGGGATTCGCGGATGACCCGATCACCACCTGTGCCACCGGCCTCCCTGCGACCTCCCGCACCGGAACCACGTTGCCCGGCGAACTGGGGAGCGCTATGAGCGGCTCGATCGTGGCGAGGTCGATCTCCTCGGTCACATCGTAGGTGGCATCGGCGTCGGCGAGGAGCTCGGTGAAGTCGCCCTCCCGCTGCTCGGAACGCAGGAAGGCCCGGACCTGTTCATCGGCCGGGAAGACCGTGGTGGTCGCCCCCAGTTCAGCGCCCATGTTGGCGATCACATGCCGGTCCATTGCGGTCAGCGTCGCCAGGCCGGGGCCGAAGTACTCAAGGATCCGATTGACGCCACCATGGACCCCGTGCCGGCGCAGCATTTCGAGAATAACGTCCTTTGCGCTGGTCCACGGCGGCAGGTTACCGGTGAGCCGCACACCCCAGATCTCCGGCATCTTCAGGTACAGCGGCTCACCCGCAATGGCCATGGCCACCTCGGTGCCCCCGACGCCGATTGCGAGCATCCCGAGCGAACCTGCGGCCGGTGTGTGGCTGTCCGAGCCGACCATGGTCTTGCCCGGGACGCCGAACCGCTGCATGTGGGTGGGATGTGACACCCCGTTGCCGGCTTTCGAGAACCACAGGCCAAACCGGCGGCAGGCCGAACGGAGAAAATCATGATCCTCGGCATTCTTGCTGTCGGCCTGCAAGAGGTTGTGGTCAACGTACTGCACGGACACTTCCGTGCGTGCCCGCTCGAGCGCCAGCGCCTCCAGCTCCAGCATCACCATGGTCCCTGTGGCGTCCTGGGTCAGGGTCTGATCGATATGCAAACCAATCTCGGACCCGGGAATCATCTCCCCCGCAACCAAATGGGAGGCGATGAGCTTCTGAGCGACGTTGTATGCCACGGCGAGCTTCCTTACTCGACAGCGCTGCCCAGGGATCTTCGTCGGCAACGAACCCGGCCTCGAGGGCATTCCGCTCATTCAAAAGTAGTCCACTCCCGGCCCGGGCACTAGTGGCCGGCGTCCGGCCGCCTTGTCCTCGGCGTGGCCTCAGAAAATGCCAAGGACGCAGGCGCACAGTGGAAACATGAAATCACTACACAGCGATGAAGTAGTCGCCGTACGTGGCGTCCTCACCGATACCCATCCGGTCGATTTCCATACCCTTGGTGTGGCCGGAGCAATTGACCGACTGGCCCTTCCCCTGCGGGAACGCGGGACCGTGGTGAGTCTGGAAACCCCGCACCATGGGATGGAAGTGGATGGCCGGTCGGCAACGCTTCTGTACAGGGCCGCGCAGGAACTGCTCAGCAATATCTACAAATTCGCCGGCGCGTCGGCGGTGACGGTCCGGCTGGGCTGCGTGAGCCACGCCGACTGCCATGACGTACAGCTCAAAGTCACCGACGACGGTCATGGCTTCGACGTGCCGGCGGCCACCATCGGCAGGCACACCGGCATGGGACTGCGCCTCATGCGCCTCGCCGTCGGCTCTGCCGGCGGTGAGATGACCATTGAGTCGTCCGCGGCGGCAGGGACGTGCGTGACGATCACGCTCCCGCTCGAGTAGACGTTTCCCCGCGTCCGACGTCGCGCCGGCTGCGGCTGAGGGCCTCGCGTGGCGGCTGATCCTGCCGCCAGGGGGCGAGCCGCGGCAGCCACCGCGGGACATTGGCGCGGTAGTCCGCATACTCGGCGCCGAATTTACGTGCCAGCGTCGGCTCCTCATACAGCCTGACGAAGGCCACCACAGGAACGGCGCCCAGCGCCGCCAGGCCGAACAGCTTCGGCTGTCCCAGCAGGAGGCCCTGTCCGGTGACCGCGGCCCCAATGGCCACGTACATGGGGTTCCGCACGAACCTGTAGAACCCGCTAACCACGAGGTTCTTCGGCGGCGCAAAGGGCGCCGGGGTTCCCATTCCCTCAAGGGCGAACCGCACAAAGGAATTGGTGATCACCGCTGCGCCGGCGCCGATCAGCAGGACGCCTGCGCACTGGGCCGCCAGTCCGCCCGGCACGGGCTGCTGCACTTTCCAGCGCGTCCCCACCCACGGCAGCAGACCTGCAACGGTTGCCGGGGCGGCGGCGAACACCGCCGTGCCGACGGCCGCAAGCTTCTTGTCACGCGCTTCACGCGCTGCATCTCCGGACGCTGTCATGGTGACCATTCTGAACCGCGCAACGGCCGGCGACAAGCTCTGCCATACTCCCGGGGCTGGGTATTGAGGGCGGACCGGTCGTGCATCCACCGAACGAGTGGGACACTCGGTTCATGCGCGAACTCGTCGTCCTCGGCACCGCATCCCAGGTCCCGACGCGGACCCGCAACCACAACGGATACCTGCTTCGTTGGGACGGTGAGGGCCTGCTCTTCGACCCGGGGGAAGGCACCCAGCGGCAGATGATCCACGCCGGCGTCGCGGCCTCGGAGATCACCCGTATCTGCATCACCCATGTCCACGGTGACCACTGCTTTGGGCTGCCCGGCGTGCTTTCGCGGATGGCCCTCGACCGTGTGACGCATCCCGTCCGTCTGCACTATCCCGCCTCCGGCGAGGACATCATCTGGGCGCTAGTTGGCGTCGCCTCCCCCGGAATTGACCTGCGACTCTATCCGCACGGGGAGGCCGGCCCAATCGCGCCCGGCCTGGAAGTGCGGCCCCTGCACCACCGCATCGAGACATACGGCTATCGGCTGGTCGAGCCCGACGGCCGCACCCTCCTGCCGGACCGGCTGGCGGCCGCCGGGATCGCGGGGCCCGACGTCGGCCGCCTTCAGCACGAGGGAAGCCTGCACGGTGTGCGCCTTGAGGACGTGAGCGTGCCGCGGCCCGGCCAGCGCTTCGCCTTCGTCATGGACACGGCGCCATGTCCGGGCGCCGAGGAACTCGCCGACGGCGTCGACCTGCTTGTGGCCGAGTCCACCTTCGGTGACGAGGACGCCCACCTCGCGGCGCAGTTCCGTCACCTGACGGCCGGACAGGCCGGCGCCATGGCGGCCGACGGCGGTGTGGGCACCCTCGTCCTCACGCACTTCTCGTCGCGCTATCCGGACGTGGGCCCTCTCGCCGAACAGGCCAGGGCCCGCGCCGGCGGGGCGGCCGTCGTGGCTGCGAACGATCTTGACCGGATCGCGTTCCCCAACCGGCGGCCAGGTTCCCAGCCTGGGGGCGAAGTCGTTGGATAGTCGCCCCGTCCCTCAGTAGATGAAGATGTTGATCCAGGACCGGTTGTGGGCGTGGATCAGGACCAGGAAAAGCACCAGGTCGAAGAGCAGGTGGACGCACACGATGTAGGACAGGGATTTCGTCCGCGTGAAAAGGAGAGCCTGGACCATGGCGAAGGGGAAGATGAACAACGGCGCCCAGGCGCGGAAACCCAGTTCCCACAGAAACGAAGTGAACAGGACGGCCTGCAGCGCGACGGCCTGCGCAACGGGCAGATGCCGGCGCAGGAGCGCAAAGACGGTGCAGATGAAAAACAGCTCGTCCCAGATCCCCAGCACATTGGTACCCAGAAAGAGCCGGAAGATTCCTTCCGGGTCCGAGACCGCGGGCCAGTTGCGGTAGACGCCCGTAGTGACCATGTACGCCGGAAGCAGCGCGTAGCCGATGACGACGACGGCCGGCAGGTACCATTTCTCCGCCCGCGTCCACGCCTGCCCGGTACGCACGGGAAACCTGACCGCACGGTCCTTGAAAACAAAGCGCGAAACCGAGTACGGAACTCCCACGGCCAGGATCATGGCCGAACCCATGACCAACATGTGCCCCGTGCTGATATCGGTGGTGATCGGGACTAAGCTCATCGCCACGAGCCCGGCCGCGATGAGGGCCAGATCCCGCAGGAGCCCCCAACTGCTGAACCCCGCCAGCAAGAGCGCGACGGCGAGAAGGCCAAAGCCGGCGATGTCCTGTTCCAGCACGAACAGGACAAAACCCGAGAAGGACACCAGCGCCGGGGAAATCAGCTCCAGGGTATTTCCGTGCCGCATGTTGGGGCCGTCCTGCCAGTCCGTGACGCTGCCAGTATGCGTGCCGGTCCGGCAACAGGCAAGGAGCCTGAGGAGCCCTGACCCGGGAGGATCCCCCACGACTAGAATTTTGTTATGTCCATGCACGCCTTGCGCGGGACTCTGCTGCTGATGGCCCTCGTCGCGGCATTCACGGCGCTGCCGCCGGCCGCCCACGGCGCTGCCCAGGAAACCGCACCGTGCGCGAAGCTGACGGCCCGCGAGGTGAAGTTTTCTGCCGGTGACGCCAGCCGGGTTGTCTTCGTCACCGCCACGGACTTCACGCAGAACGCCGTACTGATCACAGGATGTGTCAGGGGCGCCGACGGGTACACGCAGGAGTGGCAGGCGACGGGTTTTATCGGAGAGAACGGCTTCGCCCCGGAAGGCTCGCTGAGGGAACGTGAGTACCGGTCACCGACAGGCTCGTTCACGGCGACGGAGGCGCTCGGTCTTGCCGATCCGGGGACCAGGCTGACGTATCACGTGGTCAATCCGAGGTCGCGCTGGGGTGGCCCGGGAAGCCCCACGTACAACGGCTACCTGGAGGGCGGGTCGCCCGCGGACGAGAACCTCTGGTACTGGGCAAATCAGGGCACCTACGCCCAGGCCGCCGTCATCAACTACAACCGCCTCCCGGACACTCCTCCCGTGCCCGGTGCCGACTACGCGATCTTCTTCGGCGCGGGAAACAGGGTTTCGGGAGGGTGTGTGTCGACCACACTGGAAACGTCCACGCAGGTGGTGAAAACGCTGGTGCCGGGAGACAGATTCATCATGGGCGTGGTCAGCGACGTCTTCCTTCCTGCCGCGCCCGGCGTTGCGGCACCGCCCACATCTTCAACAGCCACGCCTTCACCAGCCACACCTTCAACAGCCACGCCGGTTGGTCCCTCCCCCGCGGTGTCCGAGGCCAGGAGCGCCCCGACGCAAGAAACGGGCGGCGGAGACCTCCTCCCCTTGGGGATACTGCTGGTCGCCGCCGGCGGCACTGCCGTGTTCGTCTTCTTCGTGCTGAGACGGCAGGAGAAAGGCCGGCGGTCGTAGGGCGCCGTCAGACGTACTGTCCGAACCAGGCCAGCGTGTCGTTCCAGGCTGCCGTGGCCTGCGCCTCAACGTAGCGGTCTCCCGTGTCATTATGGAACGCGTGGTCGACGCCGGGATAAACGGTGAGCTTGTGGCGGACAACGGCGGCGGCCAGGGCCGCCTCGAGGGCCGGCATGGCGCCGGTGATCCGCTGGTCGAGTTCGGCGTAGACGCCGAGGACCGCCGCCTTGATGGCGGGGACCTTGGACAGGTCGGGAGAGGGCCCGTAAAACGCCGATGTGGCCTTCAGCCCGGGCAGTTCCGTCGCCGCCTGCCAGGTGATGCCGCCGCCAAAGCAGTAGCCGTTCATCGCGATCCGCCCGGAGTCAACGAAGTCCTGGGACTTCAAGTAATCGAAAGCTGCGGCGAAATCGGAAACGTGGCGTTCCGCTCCGGCCTTGGTCAGCGCCCCGGGGACGGCATCCCGGTCCAGGGCCTCCGTGCCGCCCTCCCTGCTCAGCAGGTCCAGCGCGAGGGCCGAATATCCGGCCTGGGCGAAGCGGCGTGCCACGTCCTTAATGTGCGGGGTCAGCCCACGGTTCTCGTGGCAGACCAGCACGGCGGGGCCCTTGGTACTCCCCTCCGGCCGTGCCAGGTAGGCGCTGATGTCGACGCCGCTGGCGGGGAACTTGACCGTGGAAGTCACCAGCCCTGATGCGCCCTCGGGAATGGAAAGCGGGCTCTTGGCCCCTGGTACGGCGCCGCCGGTTGCCGCGGCGGTTGCGGCGGGCGAGGACGGATTGGGGGTCGGCATGGGTTCGGTGCCGCGCGGAACTTCATCCGGCGTGCAGCCGACCAGCAGCATCGCGCTCGCGGCTGCCGCCATGCTGCCCGTGATGAACGCGACGCGCCGCGTGAACGTGCGCTGCGTCATGGCGCCGGCGCGGTAATCGTCGAAGAATTCCTCGATCAGGTACTTCTCAAACTTGCCAAGCTGGGTCACAATGCCTCCTGGAGTTTGCCGCATATCCTCCTCCGAAGTCCGCAGAGCGGCAAGAGGCGCCGTGTGATCGGCAGACCCTGATTCAAACCAGGGTGTGTGTTGCCGCGCCCTGTGCTTCCTGGTAATTCTCCTCGTGCCTTTCTTCGTTCAGTTCGTCGTACGGCAGCCCTCCCGGGAGTGAGCCTTTGTCCAGCCCGAGCAGGATGAGGTGGCGCAACGGCGGCGGCCCGAGCAGGATGATGTGGCGCAACGGCGGCAGCCCGTCTGCAGCGGCAGCCGCCGCGGCCGGTGCCGGATACGTGATCCGGGCACTCGCCATCTCGTCAATCCCGGACGCGCCGGCCGCCCCAAGGAGGGCAACGGCCATGACCGCGAGTCCCGGCACCAGGAACTTGTTCCACATTTGCATCGATCTCCTCCCAACCGTCATTCGACCAATCGTGGTCCACCCGCATTGGTACGGGGTCGGAGACTTCTAGGGATTGGCTGTGAAAGCCCGGCGACGGCGTGAGCTGCTGCCGTGCGGGCAAAACGCAAACGACCCTTAGAACGGGTTCAGCAGCCGGTCCACGAACTGACGGGTGCGTTCCTCCCGCGGGTCGCGCAGCACGGTGTCCGGGTGCCCGCGTTCGACGACGACGCCTCCGTCCATGAAGATGACCTCGTCGGCAACCTGCCGGGCGAAGGCAAGCTCGTGGGTGACCACCACCATGGTCCAGCCCTCGTCCGCCAGCTCCTTGATGGCCGTGAGGACCTCACCCACCAACTCCGGGTCCAGTGCCGACGTCGGCTCATCAAAAAGCAACAGCTGCGGGCGCAGGGCAAGTGCACGGACGATGCCGACACGCTGCTGTTGCCCACCCGAGAGCTCGAAGGGATAGCTGTTCTCCTTGTCGGCCAGGCCGACGCGGGCCAGTAGCTCCCTGGCCTCTTTCAGAGCCTCGGCCTTGGGCCTCTTCTGCACCTGGACCGGGCCCTCGATGACGTTCTCCAGGGCCGTCTTGTGCGGAAAGAGATTGTAGTGCTGAAATACCATGGCGCTGCGGTCCCTCAGGGCGGACAGCTGCTTCTTCGACACCGGTGCGGAGAAGTCGGCGGTGAGGTCGCCTTCGAACGCCACCACGCCGGCGTCGGGCACTTCCAGCCCGTTGAGGCACCGCAGGACCGTCGTCTTGCCTGACCCCGACGGCCCGATCAAGGTGACCACCTCGCCCCGACGGACGTCCAGGTCGATGGATTTCAGCACTTCATGCCGGCCGAACGCCTTGCGCAATCCCCGTACGGTGAGTATCGCGGCGGCGTCCGGGAGCGTGGAGTCAGTGAGCGACATAGCGGTCCAATCTCTTCTCCAGGACGGATTGTCCGCCGGCGAGGACCAGGCAGATGATCCAGTAGATGACGGCCGCCTCCAGATACAGCAGCATGAACTCCTGGCTGAAGGCGGCCACCTGCTGCGCCTGGCGGAAAAGCTCGGTCACGAGGATCAGGGAAGCCAGCGACGTGTCCTTGACCAGGCTGATGAAGGTGTTGGACAGGGGCGGGACCGAGACGCGCGCGGCCTGCGGCAGGATGATCCGGACCAGTGACTGCCGGCGCGACATGCCGATGGTGTGTCCCGCCTCCCACTGCCCCTTGGGCACAGACAAGATAGCGGCCCGAATGACCTCTGCCGCGTAACCTCCCACGTTCAGTGAGAAGGCGATGATCGCACTGGGCCATGGGCTGATGGTCAGTCCGATGGAAGGCAGTCCATAGAAAATGACGAACAGTTGGACCAGGAGGGGCGTGCCGCGGATGACTGAAATATAGATCCGGGCGACCGCGGCGAAGACGGGAGTGCGGCTCAGCCGCATGAGGGCTATCAGCAGGGCCAGCAGCAGGCCAAGGCCGAAGGACGCCAGCGCCAAGGGAACAGTGCCCGTGACCGCGCCTATCAGGATGGGTCCCAGCGACCCCCACACCAGATCCCAGTTGATGGTCATCTAACGCAGCCTTCTCCGACGGGCCCGCACTCCCCTACTTCGAGACGTCAGCGTCGAAGTACTTCTGGGAAATTTTGCTCAGGGTGCCGTCGGTCTGCAACTCGCCGAGGGCCTTGTTGACGGCCTCCGCCAGGCTGGTTGATCCCTTGCGGAAGGCGAAGGCGCTCAGCGACTTGTCCGTGGTTTCGGCGGCAATCTTGATGCTGCTGTCATGTTCGGTCTTCTGGTGGTCCAGGTACGTCAGCTTGTCGTTGATGGTGGCGTCGACGCGCCCCTGCTTGAGCAGCGTGATCGCCTGCGCCCATCCCTCCACGGCCTCCACATTGGCGCCGCTTTGTTGCGCCAGCTTGTACCAGTTGCTGGTCAGCGACTGCGCTGTGGTCTTGCCCTTGAGGCCGTCGAAGGAGCTGATGCCGTTGTTGTCTGCCTTGGTGACAATCACGCCTGTGCTCACGGTGTAGGGCGCCGAGAATTGGTACTTCGCCTTGCGTTCGTCGGTGATCGAAACCTGGTTGGCGACGACGTCGAACCGCTTGGCGTCCAGGCCGGCAAAGAGGGCGTCGAACTGCGTTTCCTGGAAGGCCGGCTTGACGCCCAGCTTGGCAGCGACGGCCGTGATGATCTCCACGTCATATCCGGTCAGTTCACCGCTGCCGTTGGCGTGGAAGGTAAAGGGTTTGTAGGTGCCCTCCGTGCCGATCTTGAGCGTGCCTGCACTCGTGACGTCTGTCAAAGACGTGTCCGCGCCGGCCGCCGGCGCCGAGCTGGACGGAGCGGTGGACCCCGACCCGCAGCCGGCCAGGGCCAGTGCTGCAGCTGCAATGAGACCGATAGCGGAAAGTCGTGTGCGCTTCATGATGGTCCTTCGTCGTGGAGCCGGAAGGGGCTCGCCCGCTGCGCCGCATGGCGGCAGTCCACTAGCGACGATAGCAAGATCTCCCCTCGGCGAACACTGCACGGTGCCTGCCCTTGTCCGCGGCCGGCATTCACCGGGTCCCGGCAGGCATTTCTTCGTAGGTGATGTATCCGGTCCGGTCCGGCAGGAACCGGTGCCTTCGGTGCCGCACCGGGCGGTAGGTGTGGCCGAGGGGGTCCTTGACCCTGATGCCGTCCAACTGGGCCTCGGCGGCCAGACGCTGGTCAACGTCCCACAGGCTTGACCGGCGGACGGTGATGCCGGCGATGTCAAAGGTCCACGGACCGGGGGCCCGGCTGTAGCCCTGACTGAGTTCGAGGGTTTCGAACAGGCCGGACACCAACGCGTTGAGCATAGCGGGGTACCGGCGCCGCAGCCGGTGTTCTTCCGGATGGATCTCCCGCGCGTCCGTCAATGCCCGGAGCAGCCAGTGAAACTCGACCGGACCGTGGTCCTTCCCAAGAATGAGGTGACGGTTCCGGTCCAGGGCGAGATCATAGGACTTGCCGCTGCGGTCGAGGATGCACGCCGCTTCCGCCACGTATTCGAAGGCCGCAACGAGGTCTTGTTCGGACGGGTAATACGAAAACGCGCCGCTGTCGTCGACGGCGACGAAATCCCGGGGACCGTTGACAGGTGCCGGTCCGCGGGGCTGGTCCGGTTGCGATCGGGACGTGGCATCCATGACGGTTCCTGCTTCACTTCCGCGGGCGGCTCAGCCGACGTGGACCCAGGGCCGTTTGGTGACATCGGGTTCGGCTTCGCGCAGCACTTCGCGGGTGACGGGGGCGATCTCGCCTTCGCCCAGGAACAGGAAACGCAGCAGGTTGGTGACTGGGTTTCCCTCGGTCCAGCGGAAGTAGATGTGCGGCATCAGCCCGGTCACGTCCCGGATGTGCAGCGGTACCGAGGCGATCGTGTTCGGCACCACGGGTCCGTGCACCTCCAGGATCTGGTAGCCGTGCCGGTGGATGCCGTGGACCTCCAGCGCCGTTTCAAAGTCGGAGGAATCATCCACGATGACTTCCAGGAACAGCGTCCGGTAATCCAGGGGCAGGTGGCCCACCTCGATGGCGGACGTCAACTTGTCCCGGTAGGCCTGCGGACTCAGGCGCAGGGGTTCGTGAGCGATGATGGCGATGGGTCCGTCCAGGTTGGAGGACATGAATTCCAGCGCCTGCCGGTCGAGGTGGACGTGGGTGGCGTGCAGCTCGAAGGAACGCAGGATCCGGGAGAGCAGCGAGATCACAATGATGCCCACAATGAAGAATGAGGCGATCCGGATGCCTTCGGGCCGTTCAAAGATGTTGGCCACGGTGGTGTAGATGAACACCACGGCGATCACCCCGAATCCGACGGTCCGCTTGGGTTGTTGCTGGCGGCGCGCCGAGAGGGTTACGGCCACTGCAGCCGAGGTCATGAGCACCAGGACGCCGGTGGCATACGCGCCGCCCTGGGCATCGACGTCGGCGTTGAACAGGTAGGTGATCAGGAACCCGACGGCGGTGAACACGAGCACCAGAGGGCGCACTGCCCTGGCCCATTCAGGGGCCATGCCGTAACGGGGCAGGTACCGCGGGACGAGGTTCAGCAGTCCGGCCATCGCGGAGGCACCGGCGAACCAGAGAATGGCGATGGTGCTGATGTCATAGGCGGTGCCGAAACCGGGCCCAAGGTATTCGTGGGCCAGGAACGCCAGGGCGCGGCCGTTGGCTTGTCCGCCGGGCTGGAATTCCTGCTCCGGGATGAGCACCACGGTGGTGAAGCTGGTGGTTATCAGGAACGCACTCATGATGACGGCCGCCGTCGTCAGCAGCCTGCGGGCCCCGTGGATCCGGCCGGCCGGATTCTCCTCGGTGTCGCTGGGCCATCCCTTGATCTGCGGCATCACGGCCACGCCGGTCTCGAAGCCGGACAGGCCCAGGGCCAGCTTGGGGAAGACGAGCAGCGCGATGCCGACCACCATGAACGGATTCCCGTGCGAGGTGGACAGTGCGTGCCACCAGTCCCCCACGGCAAGCGGGTGGGCGAACACTTCACCGATGGTCGCGACGACCACCACCACATTCAACCCCAGGTAGATGCCGACCAGGACCACCGCTACCCCGATGGCCTCCTTGAATCCGCGGAGGAAAACGGCGGCAAGCATGGCGAGCAGGAACAGCGTAATCAGGACGTTTTGACCTTGCAGCCAGGCCGGGGCAAAGGGGTTCTGGATGGCGTGTGCCGTGGCGTCTGCGGCTGACAAGGTCATGGTGATCATGAAGTCCGTGGCGGCGAACCCCAGCAGGACCAGGACAAAGAGCTTGCCGCTCCAGCGCGGCAGGAGACGCTCAAGCATGGCGATGGACCCCTCGCCACGGTGGCTTTCGCCGGCAACCCTGCGGTAGACCGGCAGGGCGCCCAAAAGCGTGACGGCAACCAGCACCATGGTGGCCAGAGGGGAGATCACCCCCGCAGCGAGGGCCGCGATAGCCGGCTGGTACCCCAGAGTGGAGAAGTAGTCGACGCCGGTCAGGCACATCACTTGCCACCACGAATGCCTCTTCAGATGGACGTCGCCCACGGCACCGGGGCCTTGATGAGTCCCCTTGGCGTCCTGCAGGCCGAACAGGAGCCAGCTCCTGAATTTGTCCGCCGTCCCGGGGCGTGGTGCCGAGGGATCGGCCGGCGGCCTGCTGAGCGTGGTCATGAGTGCCTTTCACGCGCGGTGTCCAGCACCGCGATCACTACCCAAGGTAACAACGGCCAGCCGCTTTGCTCCCGCCCCAGCATCAATCCTTACGGATCCTTAACGGCGCAGACCTTCAGCCCGTGTCAGAACGGGCGGGGCTGACCGATGCGGTAGGAGACTGTGTTCTTGAATTGCCGGGCAAGCCGGTTATTGCCCATCGAGCGAGCCTCATCAGTGACAGCCACGGGTATGAACCGCGTGTCAGGAAATTCGGCCAGATCGGCCAAGTACTCAACGTGTACCTGGTAGGGAGAGTGGAACCGGATCGGCGTCACGGTGGTGTTGTAACCCCAGAGCGTTCCGAAGTCGAAGTAGCCCGATCCGTGCCGGTAGTACCAGTCGCCTTCGCCGAGGATGGGATCGATAGCCCCACCGGTCTGGTGGCTGGTCTCCCAGCCGTATTTGTATTGCCAATGGTGCCAGCCCTCATGCACCATCACGCCGGCCCGATTGGCGGGGGTGTCGCTGGTGCGGCCGAAGTCGAAGACCCCGCACTTGAAGTTGATTCGGTCGCGCGCCAGAAACCGTCCGGTGTCCGAACTAGCTTCCGCGTTGGGGTCGTTGATGAAACGCGTGTAGAACGGGCCGTGGTAGCGGTTGTCGGCCGCCAGGGCGGCGTTAAGGTAATCGTCGCGGGCGTGCCATTGTGGGATGTACTCGTCGCGCAGCGCATAGGCCAGCAGGAAGATCGAATTGATCATCTTGCCGTAGGGCAGCGAGCCCCGCCAGGGCTCGCTGGCGCCGGCACCATTCCACGAGTCGTCAGTGAGGTCGAAAGCCGCGCGAGCCCAGGCGAAAAACTCCGGCCACTGGCTCGGCACTGGAATCAGCCGGTTCATCGCGAGATCGGATGTCCCCATGCCGTCAACGCACATCTTTGGCCCCTAAATCGCTCGCTTCGCCGTGCGAATCACCTGTGGATCCGGGAAGTTCCACCCGTGCACCGAACTCAGCATCGTGTCGCTCCATGGCCTCGTCGAACGCGGCCGCCTCACCCCCGGACCAGCGGCGGGGCAACCCAACTGCCCAGCGGTCATCCTCCCGGACCATGCGCCGCAGCTCGTCAAGGGTTTCGGGAGCGTCATTGCCGGCGTAGGCAAAGGCATCGATGGTGGCGACGCGCACGTCGACCAGTTGGTGCTCCCGCAGAATCCGCCGGACACCCTCGACGTCGCGCCCGGCAGTCACAAACACCAGCATCTCCGCGGCACGCGCCTGCAGGACACCACCGGGATACCAAACCGATTTGTCCTCCCCGGACACATCAGCGGCGGGGCCGTGAACTTCGCCGTCGTCCAGCCACACGAACCGCTCGAGCGGTCCGCGTGACGACTCGTGACCCAGCTCCCCGATGACCGCAAGGATCATCAGGTGCCGCACGGTATCCTGCACCGGCAGCTCAAACAGCGCCTGATGAAGCAGGTCAGCCACGCTGCTCCGCCCGTCGAACCCGGCGATCGTCTCCTTGATCAGACCGCGTTGCCCAGTCGGTGTGAACGCGACCGCGTTCAGGAAGCGGTCGAGCTCCTCGCGGTCTCTCGGCGGGGGCAACGGGAGCGTGGGGCTCTCGACCTCCTCGGGCTTCAACTCGAGGCCAGGTTCTCGCAACTGAAGCGGCGGAAGGTGCAGGCCAGCAGCATCGTCGGCGGTCATGGCGTTCATTATGATCCTTTGCCACTCTCCGGACCAGAGGCCGACGGTTAGCCACACATCCTTGCATGCGTCAGGCGCGGACGCAGAGTGAACCGCTTGCCATCCGCCCAGAGAGTCCGATTCCCGTCACCGCACCGAAGTCGGGCTTTGGGCGCTCCCCGAGTTCCACGAGCTGACGAAGGCCAGGCCCGCAGCCAATCCCGCACTCAGGACAACTGCCCCCAGCCACATCGACACGGGCCATTCAATCCCTGCGGCCAGGGCGATGCCGACCAGCTGGCCCGTCCAGATAAGCGCCGCCAGCAGTGCGGTGACGGCCGGCCGGCGGGCCAGCCACGGCAGCGCCCAGCGGGCGAGCAGCACGTCCGCCACGACGGCGGCTATCGTGGCCCCTGCCGCCCCGGCAGCCGCCGCAGGGCGGAGCCCCGACATGGCCAGGGGCAGCCACGCAACCACAGCGACCAGCATGGTGGCGATGCCGTGAGGCGGCCGTCGGGCTCCGGAGAGGGTGTAAAGGAAGGCTGCGATGATCAGCGCCGTGGTCACGAGGTAGCTGGCCATTCCGAGGGCTGCGGGCATCTCCGCCTGGGTGCGGCCGGGACTCCCGATCGACGTCGGGATATATGGGACTGCCGGCGGGGTCCGGACGAACGCCGAGCAGTAGATGAGGAAGAAGGCGCCCAGCCCGGCCATCAGGACCACAGCGAGTACCGCCGGTGGTGTCCATTCGAAGGCGTCTGATCGGCCGGCGGCCCGTGCACTGCGGATGCCGGTTCCGAGGATGAGGAAGAGACTGAACCCCAGCAGCAAGTGGGTGGGGCTCACCAGCGCATCGAGCGAGGTTTCGATGCCCAGTATCTCGTGCCATGCCAGATCCAGAACGCCCGCGACGGCGAAGAGGGCCAGTCCGACGACCGTGCCCAGGTAGCCGGCCGGAATGGCCCGGGCAAGCGGCTGCCCGGGCTCACGGTTCCTCCAGATCACGTTGGCCGTCCACGCGGCAGTGGCCACGAGGCCCGAATAGAGGGCCGCATGCCAGGGGGTGAAGAAAGTTTCCAGCCCGGGAAGGTGCAGATGTGCCCAGCCGTCCAGGAAGACGGCCAGGAGGAGCCAGATGCCCAGCAACTCTGTCACCAGATCGCGCCCTACGCCGGCCCTGCGAGTCCGTGCCGCCGTGTCAACCATGGTCGTTCTCCTCGCACTCCAGATTCCGCCGTCGGCGCTGCCGTACAGCCGGGTACCGGCCGGGCGCCGACTAGTTAAAGCTTGGACCTCTGGGTGTTCAACCGCCAGTGCCACGCCTCGGACCCAATCCACCCTGCCATCTGGCCCATAGGTGGCCTTCCGGCGTATTCTGAACACATATTTCGAGCGTGATAGCTGGACAGAAAATGGCGTCGAAGAACCGAAAAGGATCTCGTCTGGTCGCGGCCTTTTGGAGGGTCATCGGATTCTTTACGGTGAGCGCGATCTGCGGCGTTCTGGCCGCCAGCCTAGTGGTCCCCGGTGTGGCCGCTGCCGGCGTCGCCGTCCGTAATTCGATCATATTCTTCAACAGCCTCCCCTCTGAGCTGACGGTCGGTACGCCGTCGCAGTCAACCAAGGTGCTGAGCGCGGACGGGAAGACGATCGCCACCTTTTACGCGGAGAACCGCGTGAAGGTCGGGCTGGACCAGATGTCCCCGTTCATCAAGGACGCCATAGTCGCCATCGAGGACAGCCGCTTCTACGAGCACGGAGGGGTGGACCCGCAGGGGATTCTCCGGGCGCTAACGTCGAACCTGACCAGCGGCGGCCAGCAGGGCGCATCCACGCTGACCCAGCAATACGTCACCAATGTGCTCAACGAGTCGCTGCTGTCGGCGGACCGGGGCGATCAGGTCATCCTCAGCGGGCAGAAGAGTGTCGGCGTCAAAGTGCGCGAAATGAAGCTCGCCATCGAACTGGAGAAGAAGTACACCAAGGAGCAGATCCTCGAGGGCTATCTCAACATCGTGTTTTTCAACCGGGACGCCTACGGCATTGAGGCCGCGGCGCACCACTTCTTCAGCACAACCGCCAAGGATCTCACCCTGCCGCAGGCCGCCCTGCTTGCCGGCTTGGTGAACAGCCCCAGTTTCTACGATCCCGCCGTCCACCCGGAAAACTCCATCCAGCGACGCAACCAGGTCCTGGCCAAAATGCTCAGCGAGGGCAAGATTACGCAAGCTGAGCATGACGCCGCCGTCGCCACCGGAGTGGACCTCAAGATCACCCAGGGGCAGCAGGGTTGCGCCGCTGCGGAAATAGCACCGTATTTCTGCGACTATGTCTCGCACCTCATCCTCAACAACCCGGCGTACGGCGTCGACCCGGCCGACCGCGAGAAATTGCTGTACCGCGGCGGTCTGACCATCACCACCACACTGGACAGCAGGCTGCAGGTTCCCGCGCAGGCACAGGTCGATGCCACGGCCGGGGCCAACCCGGACAAGTGGGGGGCTTCCCTGGTCTCGATCCAGCCCGGCACAGGCAAAATCCTGGCCATGGCGCAGAACACGGTGTTTCTTCCCGCACCCGGGAAGTTCGACACGCAGCTGAACTTCAACGTCGATTCCAAGGACGCCACCGGCAGCGACCTGAACGGCGCCGGCGGGTTCCAGCCCGGGTCCACAATGAAACCGTTCACGTTTGCGGAATGGCTCAATGAGGGCAAAAGCATTACCGCCGAGCTGGACGCCTCCCGGCGGACCTATCCGCTGGACTTTCCCTGGAAGTCCAGCTGCGGAAAGGTCCTCGGCGCTTACGCTACGGCGCAGAAAGCCCTCGGCGCCGCGGACGACCTCCAGAACAACGATGAGGGCTATTACCGCAAGATGCCCGTCAACTACGGGCTCTACAACTCCATCAACACGGCAACCTTCGCCGAGGCCGCCCAACTGGATTTCTGCGGCATCCAGAAAATGGTGGACGCCGTGGGGCTCCACAGCGGCGTGGATAACGCCCCGGTGAACATGCACCAGCTGGGCAACCTGCTGGGTGCCATCGGCGTGGCGCCGCTCCACCTGGCCAACGCGTTCGCCACGTTCGCCAATGACGGCAAGTACTGCGCCCCGATCGCCATTGTGGACGTGACCGATGCGGCGGGGCGGAAGCTTCCGGCCGAGACCAGCAACTGCCGCGACGCCGTCAAGCCCGAGGTTGCCCGCGGCGTGAACTCCGTGCTCCAGGACGTGCTGAAACGGGGGTCCGGTGTCTACATCGAGCCCAAGGTCCAGGACAAGGTTCCGGTGGCGGCAAAGACCGGCACCTCCAACAACAACGGCGCAACCTGGGTGGCCGGCTACACCACCGGCCTTGCAACTGCTTCCTTCTTCGGGGACACCCTGGAAGGTCAGAGCCGGCCCGGCCAGAACGTCACCATCAACGGCAAGTTCTACAAGGGCATCGACGGTTACATGCTCGCGGGCCCACAGTGGGCGAACTACATGGTGCAGGTCGCCGGACTCTACCCGGCTGCAGCGTTCCCGCCGCCACCCGAGTCCATGACCAAGCCCTGATCCATCCGATGGTGACCGGGGTGCGTCGGCGGCAGGATGTCAGCAGTTGGGCGAGTCGAATTCGTAGGTCCCCGAATCGGCAGCGGCCGTTCCGGTGCAGTCCCCGTTCTGGGGCACTGCCCGTCCGTCCAGGTCCAGAGTGGAAAAGCTGGTTCCGGCGCGGTCGATTGCCGGACTGGTGCTGGTCAGGTGGAGATCGGTCGGTGCGTTCGCAAAACCTGCCGGCGCGGTAGTGGACGTGCTGTTCGGCACGAAGTTGATCGGTCCGTTGAGGACATTCTGCTTTTCGGTCCAGCCGGAGCCGTTGATCCACAGGGAGTTCTTGACGCCTACCAGGATGTTGGCCCGGATCACCGTCGATGAAGGGCAGCTCGCATGGCAGACAATGGCCTGGGACTGCGTACCGTTCAGATAAACGGTGTTGAACTCAAAAATAGTGCCGTTCGTGGGCCCAAACGAGGTCCCTGATCCACGGGCGATCAAGCCCTTGGCCTCGGAGCAATTGGCGCCACAGGTTGAACGGATCAGGTTGTAGCGAAAGGTGTTCCCGTCCGCAGTTCCTGAGGACCTGCCAATCTCGGAGAAGGCGTTGTTGTCCAGCGCCACATTGTGATGAATGTTGTTCCGGTTGCCGTTGTAGATTTCGAAAGCACCGCCGTCGAGGCCGTAATCAAAGGAAGTCGCGCTCGAGCCGCTTACCGTATTGGCAGAAAGCTCGTTGTCATTGCCGTTGATCAGCACGCCAAAAGCGCCAGAGTCGTCACTGCAGTTCACCGCCTGAGAAGTTCCGCAATTCGTGCCCCGCGTATTCACATTCATAATGTTGTTGTTCGTCACCGTATTACCGGTGTATTTTCCGAAGTCAGACCCGGTTCCCGCCTTGATCCCCACCGCATTGCTGGAGGCGCTGGAGTTCCGGACGGTGTTGCGGTCGCCTGTGACGCTGATGCCTGCGTAGCCGCAGGAGACACCGCGCAGTCCGTCAACAATGGTGTAGTTGCCGTTGATCCTGATGCAGTTTCCCGACTTACCGCCGGTAATCGTCGGAGAATTGCCGCTTCCGTAGCCATTCAAGGTGATGGGAGCGGTGGAAGTCCCGCTCTGGGTGGTCACAAGGCCTCCGGTCCAAGCGTCGCCCCTGCGGAAACTGACGGTGTCGCCGGGGGTGAGGACGATGGAATTAACCTTTGACAAAGACTTCCACGGCGCCGAGCTTGAGGTTCCCGAATTGCTGTCGCTCCCCGCGGCACTGACATAGTACGTGGTACCCGCAGCCGAGGCCGGAGCCGAGATTCCTGCAACCAACCCGCTGACCATGAGGAAGGTCACGAGTACGGCCGCAGTGGGCGATTTGATCAACATGTCCGTTTCTCCATGGCCAATGCTCCTTGAGTTGGAAGACCTGCGTTCAGTCCCGGCTTGTCGGCTGAATCTAGTGCGGGCCGGTCTCCATGTCCAGACCCAGGTCCAGACTGCGTCAATCCCATCCCAAGGAGGGGCGGAGGTCGCGAGAAATCGACTCGAGAAGCCGGACGTTGAAGTCCACGCCCAGCTGATTCGGGACGGTGACCAGCAATGTGTCCGCCGCGGCCACGGCCGCGTCCCGGGAGAGCTCCTCGACGAGCTGCTCGGGTTCACCGACGTAGCTGCGCCCGAAGCGGGCCAGCCCGCCGTCGAGGTAGCCCACCTGGTCCCGCGCGTCGGCCTGCGCGCGCAGCCCGAAGTAGCGACGGGACTCGTCATCGATCAGCGGAACGATGCTTCGCGAGACGGACACCCGGGGAATGTGCCGGTGGCCAGCCGCGGCCCAGGCGTCCCGGTAGCCGGCAATTTGTTCGGCCTGCAGCTGGTCGAAGGGAACCCCGGTGTCCTCCGTCAGCAGGGTCGACGACATGAGGTTCATGCCCTGGTGTCCGGCCCAGCGGGCGCTGGCCCGATTTCCGGCGCCCCACCAGATTCGCTCGGGAAGCGTTGGTGACAGCGGCTGAATCGGGACCAGCCCGGCGTGCCCGCTGACTTGCGGATTGGCGCGCGCGACGCCCGCACCGGAGATGGCGGTCCGGAAGTGCGCAGTGTGACGGCGGGCCATGTCGGCGTCGGACTCGCCCTCGGCCGGGAGGTGCCCGAAGGCTTCGTAGCCAGCCACCACCGACTCGGGCGAACCACGGCTGACCCCGAGCTGCAGACGTCCGCCGCTGATGAGGTCGACGGCGGCGGCCTCCTCAGCCATGTAGAGCGGGTTCTCATAGCGCATGTCAATGACGCCGGTCCCAATCTCGATGCGGGAGGTGCGTGCCGCTATCGCGGCGAGCAGCGGGAACGGCGAGGTCTGCTGCTCGGCGAAGTGGTGAACGCGGAAGTACGCTCCGTCGACGCCGACTTCCTCCGCGGCCACGGCCAGCTCGATCGCCTGCAGGAGGGAGTCCTGCGCGGAACGCACGAGCGAACCCGGGACGTCACGCCAGTGGCCGAAGGACAGAAATCCGATTCGTTTCATAGGTACCCACACTTTCACAAACATCGTTGACCGACGCCGGCAGAGGAATGGTGAAGGGCGTCGTGACGGACCTAGATCCCCCGGCACGGCGAACTGACGCAAGCAGTTCGTCCGGGTTCACGTCCGGACTCTATGCCATCTGCCTCGGAGCCTCTATTCTCTTGCCATGAGAGATGGGGGCAGTTTTTGGCCAGGGAAAGAGCGTCACCGCGTGCGGGTGGCTCATGATTACCAATAGCACCCCGTCCCAGGACAACTACGACGCCTTCCTGTCGAGGCTTGACGCCGCCACTGCAAGCCTGAGCACGCGGGCCGGGTCCCTGGACAAGGCACTGGCTGCCGTCTCGTTGCTCTTGGGACCCTATGAATCCGCCGTCCGGAAATGGGAACGACGGCGTCTCCACGTCAGTGAGCAGCTATCCCGGCACTCCGGGTCGCCGCAGACGTACACCACCCTCAGGGAACTCCACGACGTGGCACTGAAGATGGAATCGATGCTCCGCGGCCGTGCCCAGCGCGTCACGGAAAAGTTGTCGGTCATGCAAGGCCGTCGCGAGGCCATCGACAAGTCACTGCTGGAGCTTGAGCTGAGCAGAATCAAACTGAATTCGTCCCGGATGCTGTCACAGGACCGCGAAAGGCTGAGCGGCATCTTTTCTGAACTCGCCGGCTCCACCGTTGCCACGGGAACCATTCCCGACATGGGTCTGCTGAGCGATCTCAAGGAAGCACGCGAGGCAATCGTCCTGGCTGAAGCGCTCATGGAAGTGAAGGGGTACTAATCATGGAAATTTCAAGGCGCGATCAGCCCCGTCAGGACACCGTCGCTCTTGTTCGTTGGTCAAAGAAACCAGGCGAAAACCCCGTTATCAAGTTCATCATGTCCAGTATCTTTGGATTGATCCTGTGCCTGTTTCTGATGATCATCCTGCCCGGCCTCAGAAGTTTCGGTGCCGTGGTTTTGTTCACTTTCTTCTTCGCCGCGATTCTCACGGCGCCCGCGGTCTCGGCCAAGAGAAGATTCATGCGGGGGCTGACCAAGAGGATCAATGACACCATCGCCGAGGTAACGAGCAGCCCAGGCGACCACTTGTCGGTCAAGCAATTCCGGAACATGGCCAAGAGCGGCGAGAAGCTTCCGCTCCTTGTCAGCGGGGTGCCCGGGTTGAACCTGCATGCGGCTCGGGCTTCAACGCTGGAGAAGAATGCCCCCGAGAAATGGGTTGCGGTCTTTACCGTAATCCCTCCGGACAACGGGACCGCCAGCTTCGATCGCTTGCTCGCCGCGGCAACTAACGCCGGCCCCGATACCACCAGCACCAATGCTGCCTAGCTTCCGGGCGCGGGATTCAAGCCCTTGGCGTACGCGGCCTGCCCCACGTGCTGGAGGCAATCAGCAATCGTGCTGACCAGCCGTACCCCGAGCGTGACGGGCGGGTCCCATCGGGTGTCGACGATGCGGTCGAAGTCCTCATCGCCGAGGGTTGTCAGGAACGCCACGGTCTGCCGATGAACGGCGTCGTAGTATTCGAGCAAGAGCTCCGGCGGTGCCTTCACGGCGTCGACCTGCCCGGTCGAATGGCCGTAGCCGGTGTCGCGTCCGGGCAGCTGCAAGTCGAAGCGGCCAACAAACCCCTGCGAGGTCCACACCTGTTCCAGGCCGGCGGCAGAGGCGAGCTGCGCGTCCTCCACCCGGCTGAGGTGCCAGATTAGCCACGCAATCGAGTTTCCGTTACCGGAGGGCCTACGGACCAGAGCCTCGCCGTCGATTACTTCAAGAACGGCGTCCACGGTGTCACGGATCCGGCCGAAGGCGTCCAGAAGCAGTTCGTTGGCTTTCATCGAGTCTCCTCACGGCACCTTTTCTCTGGGCCCCATGCTTGCATGGAAGCCGCACCAGTGGATAGGGCACTACTCCGTCTTCACGCTCGACTGAAAGTTTCTCGACTACAACTTGTGAGGAGCTGCAGTTCCACATGATAGATAGATACAGGAGAATGCCACTGGCGCCAGCGCTGTCTGACGTTCATTACGTACGGACGGAATAAGTCAGTCACCGGCGCAGGTTGTGCTGATGAACGGACCCAGTCGCCCTACAGGAAGCATCCAGCCACCACCATGAACACTTCACCCACGAACTCTCTGTCCGGACTGCTGGCTGACGCTGACGCCGCTGGACATGACCACGCGGCCACGGAGAAGAACAGCGGCCTGCAGCACATCCACAACCACGCCACCGGGGCGATTGTATGGTTTCCCACCTGGCAGAAGTTCCGCCTGACCAGCGACTGGGCGGGTGCCGTCGCGGAGCAGGAAGCCCGCCTCGATGCGGCCACGGCAGAAGGAACGTCCCTCCAGGACGCAGCCGCCGCGTTGCTGGCGGACCGGCTTGAGTCCCTGCTGGAACGGGCTGCGGAGGCCGCCGACGCCAACATTTTTGTGCAGGACAACCTCACGCTCCACCTGACCGAGACCTGGGCCATCGCCGATGCAGTGGCGCGGAAATCCGGTGTTGAGCTCCCCGCGGGGACGCAACCTGCCGCCTTTTCGGGCTACTCCTATCAGGTGTACGCCCAGGACGGCGGGGCTTTCGCCACGGCGCTCTGGAATGACGTGATCGACGCCCGGCGCCACCGTGCCCTCACCGATGAGGCCGCCCGCAAGGCCCTGAAACCGGTATCCCGCAAGGCGCTGAAGAACGCAGCACGGAAGGCCGCGCGGCGCTAGCACCACGGATGAGCGCCTGACAACGAACGACGGCGGCCGACCGGCACTTTGCCGGCCAGCCGCCGTCGTGATGCAGGGATTCACCTGCTCAGTGACGAAGCTCGAGCGCTTCGAGCAGTCGCCCGACCGAGCCGCCGAGGTTCCACTCGGAGGCGAGGCGCTCGAGTTCGGCGCGCGAATCGCCAACCACAGGGTGCAGCAGCGCGCCCGCCTCCTCGAGTGTCGGCAGCGCGAGGTCGCGCACGATCTTCACCACCGTGGGCGCGACCGCGAGGTAGTCCGTGGCCGCGGCGAGCTTCGACCGCACGGAGGCGGACAGCCCGCTACCCGCATCCGCCGCCGCCGCGAGCAGCCCGTCGAGCGTGCCGTACTCTCCGAGCAGCGACGCGGCCGTCTTCTCACCGATGCCGGCCACGCCCGGAAGCCCGTCGGAGGCGTCGCCGCGGAGGGTCGCGTAGTCGGCGTACTGCTCGGGCAGCACGCGGTACTTGCCGACGACGACGGCGTCCGTCATGACTTCGAGGTTCTTCATGCCGCGCGCGGTGTAGATCACCCGCACCTGGCGGGCGTCGTCGACGACCTGGAAGAGATCGCGGTCGCCCGTCACCACGTCGACCGGAAGCTCCGCGTGGCTGGCGTAGGTGCCGACGACGTCGTCGGCCTCGTGGTCCGCAGCCCCCACGACGGCGACGCCGGCGAGGCCGAGCACCCGGCGGATCATCGGAATCTGCGCCTCGAGGGCGTCCGGCACAACCTCCACGTCGGGGGCGCCCGCCACCACCTCCGCGACCCGGTGCGACTTGTAGCTCGGAATGAGGTCCACCCGCCACTGCGGACGCCAATCGTCGTCCCAGCACGCAACGAGATGCGTCGCGCCGTAGTCGGTGGTGAGCCGCGCGATCATGTCGAGCAGCCCGCGAACGGCGTTCACCGGCGTGCCGTCGGCGCGACGGATCGTGTCCGGCACGCCGTAGAAGGCGCGAAAGTACAGCGACGCAGTGTCGAGCAGCATCAGGCGGCGGGGCATCACTGATCCTGACAATTACATCTGCGCTTGCTGTGCCGCGGCCACCACTGCCATCACCAGCGACCCGACAGCCAACCGGTTCAACGGCCTCACGGGTGTATTACCTTGAGTGCTTTGCACGGACATGTTCTCCCCCAGCTCTTGTTCGTGCCACCGAGTCTACGACGCGCTGGTGCCCGGCCCCACTGGTCTCTGGTCTCTGTCGCTCAGAAGCGATCTGCCAGAACCCCGTTGGCCTGGTCCATGTCGAAGGCCTTGGGGTCCAGTGTTTCGCCGGGCCGGAGTCCCAGCCACTCCCTATATTCCCCGTGCTCCTCGTGGCCCGGATCGTTGACGGCCTGGACAATGTTCGCCCAGCCCCAGGTGCCGCCGCTGTCCTCCGCCGGCGCCGCACCGCGCCCAGCGGTGCACCGCGGCAGCTGCCCGCCGCCGTCGTCCGCTAGGATTTTCTCCACCGTGATGGCGTGCTCCCAGTCGTCGCCGAAGTCATACGTGTAGGTCATGGTGCTTCCGACGGCCGGCAGCAGTTCACCGACTGTCACCTTCGATTCGTCATGGGATGGTTCGCCGTAGGAATCATCTTCGCCGTCCGCGCCCACCGGCGCATACGTGGGGCCGCGGAATCCCCCGGTCTGGAACTGGTGCAGGTGGTAGTCCAGCCAGCCGAAAAGTGCCTGGATCGCCTGGTGCAACTGAGTGAGCGGCATCCCGGCCGGAACCAGGACACGCCGCCAGATGGGCGGTTTTGACCCTTTGAGCATGATTTTCAGCTGCAGAGTTGATGTGGCAGCCGGCCGCGCCGCAGTCACGGGCGACTGAAGAGCGGCCGGCTCAGCAACTGTCGGCTCAATATCCGCATCATCGGGGGCCTCCTCGAGGCCCAGGTCTGCCAGCACCCAGTCGTGGTCGAACACTTCCGCCACGCAGCCGATGAGCGCCGGCGGCACCCGGAAGTGAGTGTCGATGGTCAGCAGCCCCATTTCGGCGAGCGCTTCCAGTCGGCCCACGGCCAGGCTGGTAATCAGGGCTGCCATCTTCTTCTCGGATTCCGGCGCATGATCCGCGGCGGCCAGCACGCGTTCCAGCAAGGGCGGATCCGCCGTTGCCGCCGCGATCAGGATCGACGTCTGCAGCCCGGCGATCGGCCGTTCCCACGGCTGGTCCTGGTCGAACCCGAGCACAGCCTGCTCCAGGAAACACGCGGTGAAAGTGAAGAGCTCCTCCAGCCGCTCCGAAGCATCGCCGGTCAGGAAGCCTTCGGCATCCTCAATTGGCACCACCTTGGTTGGCTTGTGCTCAATCAGCTCGGAGGCTTCGAGCGCGGCCCACATCTGGGCCAGCAGCGGCACCTCATACATGCTCCGGACCGTCGGTACAGAATCCGCCGAAGCTGCAGTGCCCGGCAGCGCGGCTTCCGCCCGCTTGCTGCCACCCCTGACCGTCACCCCGACGCAGGCGGCCGCCGCTTCGATGTCCCGCAGGCGAAGCGCACCGGTTCCGGTGACGGGCCTCCCCTCTCCGATCCACTTCAGCAGCGCCGTGGCGCGCTGGATCAGCGGCAGCCCGGAAAATACCTCCAGCATCTGTTCTTCGGAAATGTCCGGCACATCGATGTAACCCCGTCCGTCAGCCTCGTCCGCGAGGGTGTCGAAGAAGTCCCTGACTCCGGCCAGCTGCTCCGCGGATCCGCTCCACCGGCCCGTCTCGGAGAGAAAGTCGACGAAGGCGTGAACAGCGTCGACGACGAAGACAGCCTTCTCGACGGCCCCCATCTCGCTGACAGCCATCTCACCGCCGGAAGCGTGGACCGTGGCAGTGACTTCGTCCGCGATAGCCATCGCCAGGGGAATCGGCTCGAAGCTCGTCACCTCCGCCGCGGCCGTGCTGTCCAGATAACGGCCTGCCACGGTTTTGACCTGCTCCAGGCATCGCAAAGCGGCAGCGGCGGACCCGGGTGCGCCGTCGTCCAACCAGTGGACAAATGCCGGCGTGAGCGCGTCCATGGCCCGTTCGGCACGGAAAGCGCTCAAGGAAACGGAGCCAGAGGCCGGGGAACCGGGGCCGCTTTTCCCCGCGGGGCCCTTGCCCTTGTGCCGGCTCTTGTTGTTCTTGCTCATGGCGCACCTGCCTCCTTGCGAATGTGTTGTTACGACGACGGTACTGACCATTCGGGCGGCATGCCAGTTTTGCGCGTGGTTGAGACTAGGACCCGGCTAAACGCCCAAGACAGCTTTTAATTCAGCTCATCCGCACGATTTCGCGACCTGAAACATGGCGCCAGATCACGTGGTCGAGCATCCTCGGCCGAGTTGGGTGGTTTTCTGCTACTTGCCCGATCAGCTCGGCGGTCTGCACGGGCGTGCCTTCCAACCCGGCGTGCTCTTCCACGAAGCGGATAATCATCCGGTCTGGCTTCACGGACTGGAAGCCGCAGAGAATCAGAAAGTAGTTGAACGTCACGCCGGACGATTGGCTTGGCAAACGTAGCCAGCATTTCTTCGGGTCAGCCGACGATTTGTCCGTGGCATAGGGGGCATAGACGTCGGTCAAGAGGTACGGGAGGGGCTAGTCAGTGCCTCATGTGAAAAGGTCCGGTTCGGTGGCTGGTTGAACCGGGGGTTGATCTTGTGGTAGCTGGGTACGGCTTTCGCCTGCGGCGGGCTTGAGACGTTTGAACTGGGCGAAGCCGGCAGTGGGTCCGGCATGTCCCTACGGATACGGTTCAGGCCGTCACCACTGCGCCGATGCTGACTACCAGCGCTGAGAACCGAAGTCGCCGACGGCGGGACCTCCCGCCGTCGGCGACTTGCTGTGGCAACGATCGAACCTGGCGCGCTGGAACGGATCAGTAAGTCAGGTCCTTGCCCTTGGTTTCAGGGATGGTGAACACAAACGCGATGCTGATAGCCAGCAGGACCACCGCGTAGACGTTGAACAGGTTGGGCTGTCCGATCGACGCAACCCACGCCTGCAGGTAGGGTGCCGTGCCGCCGAAGGCAGCGACGCAGATGGAGTAGGGGACGCCCACGCCCACCGTGCGGATCTTAGTGGGAAACAGTTCGGCGTATACGGCCGGGATAATTGCCGCGCTGCCGGCGATGAAGAACAGCATGACGGACATGGTGACCGCGAGCTGCCACGGGGAGTCCTTGAGGAGCCACGTCATGGGGAAGTGGAACAGCGCGGCACCGGCGGCGCTCATGATCATGACGGGCTTGCGGCCGATCCGGTCTGAGAGCTTGCCCCAGAACGGCAGCGCTGCGATGAACAGTACGTTGGCGATCACGCTGGCCCAGAGGGCTTCCCCGCGGTCCATCTTCAAGACAGACGAGGCGTAGCTGGGAGTGACTACACCCCAGATGTAGTACGAAACGGTCAGGCCGACGGTCAGGCCGATCACCTGCAGGGCCTGCTTGCGGTGCCGGTAGATCTGCGGCCACAGCGGCTCGGGCTTTTCCCTGGAGGATTCCGCCTCAAACGCCGCCGTTTCCTTCATGCGGGCACGCATAAACAGGGCGTAGAGGCCCATGGCCCCGCCAATCAGGAAGGGTACCCGCCAGCCCCAGGCGTTCATGTCCGTTTTGCTCAGGGCATTGGACAGGACGGCGCCGAGGATGGTTCCAATCAGGATGCCGACCGTGCCGGAGGTGTAAATGAGCGTTGCCCAGAAGCCGCGCTTTTCCTTGGGTGCCATTTCGGACAGGTACGTCTGCGACGACGGCAGCTCCCCACCGTGGGCAAGGCCCTGGATGAGGCGGGCCACCAGGAGCAGGATCGAGGCGAATGCGCCCACAGCTTCGAAGGTGGGGGCGATGCCGATCAGCAGACTGCCCACGGCAGCAAGCCCGACAGCGAACGTCATGGACGTCTTCCGGCCGATCCGGTCACCGATCCAGCCAAACACGAACCCTCCGAACGGGCGGGCCACGAAGCCGACGGCGAAGATCGCCAACGTGGCCAAGAATGCCGACGTCGGATCCCCCTTGCTGAACAGGGCATTGGCAATGAAGGGCGAGAACGTGGCGTAAATGGCCCAGTCGTACCATTCGACGGCGTTGCCGATCCCGGTACCGATGAGGGTCCGCAAGTGGGACTTGTGGACCCGGACGTCGCCGGTGACGCCTGCAGTTGTGGTCATGATGTGCTCCAAAGGGTGAGGGAGTTTAGGAGGCCGAGGCCAGGGTTGCGATGCGGGAAACGGCCAGCTCTGCGTAGAGCGCGGCTCCGTCGGACAGTACGCCGTCGTCAAAGGCGGCGTAGGGCGAGTGGTTAAAAGCGGTTGCGTTGTGGTCGGTGCCAGGGGCAACCGCGCTAAGGCCAATAAACGTTCCGGGTACCTGTGCGAGCACCCTTGAAAAATCCTCCGAGCCGCCAAGAGGCGTGGCCCAGCGGGTGAGCCGCGAGGTTCCGAAGAGGTCCTCAATGGTTTTCTCAGCGGTGTGTGTTTCGTCCTCGTTGTTGACGGTGCGGGGGTACTCGTGACGGTAGTCGATGTCCACCTCCAGCCCGTGGGCAGCGGCAATGCCCTTCAGCAGCATGGGAACGGCGGTCATCATACGTTCCCTGGCGGCGTCCGAAAAGGTCCTGATGGTGGCTTCGATGCGAGCTGATTCCGGAATGACGTTGCGCTTCGTGCCTGCCGAAAGGACGCCGACCGTCAGGACTACGGGATCGAACATGTTGAACTGGCGGGTGATCATGACCTGCAGGGCAGTCACCATTTCGGCGGCCGCAGTCACCGGATCCTTGGCCGCGTGCGGGGCAGAGCCGTGGCCGCCGGCGCCAAGGACCGTAACGGTGAGTGCATCCGAAGCGCTGAGCATCACCCCTGGTTTGGTGCAGAACCGGCCATGCGGTTCCAGGGCGGAAAAGACGTGCATCCCATAGGCGGCGTCAACCCGGCGCCCCGCCGCGTCCAGCACTCCCTCACGGATCATGTGGGCAGCCCCGTCCCATCCTTCTTCGCCCGGCTGGAACATCAGCACGACGTCACCGGCCAACTGGTCCCGGCGCTCGGCCAGAAGGGTGGCCGCTCCGGCAAGCATCGCGGTGTGGAGGTCGTGGCCGCAGGCGTGCATGGCGCCGTCAACCTTCGACGAGAACTCCACTCCCGTCCGCTCCTGGACGGGAAGACCGTCCATGTCGGCGCGCAGCAGGACCGATGGTTTTTTGGCCGATCTGTGCGTTGCGCTGCCGCGGAGGACCGCAGTGACCGACGTCGTGCTCTCGCCCAGAGTGATTTCGAAAGGCAGGCCGTCAAGCGCCTTAAGGACCTTTTCCTGGGTCCGGGGAAGCTGGAGGCCGATCTCAGGTTCCTGGTGCAGCTCATGACGAAGCCGGACCAGATCCGCCTGCAGCTCCTTGGCGTCGGTGGTAATTGACATCTGCTCTCTCTCTGTGCACGCGACCGTTAATGATCTGCTGTCTATTGTGGGGTGACCTGATTCACAGGTCTGGAAGTTACTGAAAAAAATCAAAAGTATGCTCGAAAATGCAGAAATCATGCACAGCAACGGAAGGGTGATACGAAGTGATACTCAGCGAGGAAGACCTTGCCCTCATCAATGTCCTGCAGGTAGCGCCGCGCATCAGCTGGTCGGACGCGGCGGACGTGTTGGAAGTGCACGCCACCACGCTCGCCGCGCGCTGGGACAGGTTGAGATCTGCCGGTGCAGCCTGGACCACGGCACACCTGATCGGCGACCCCAAGCAGATGTGCCTGGCGCTGGTAGACGTGGACTGCGAAATGCGCTTACGCGCCGAGGTCACCGCCGAGCTTGCCGCCATCCCCGACGTTGTCACAGTCGAGGAAGCTGCGAGCAACCGGGACCTCATGTTGACGGTCATTTCGCCCACCCTGGACCAGTTCACAGATCACGTTCTTCCGCGGTTCAAGGAAATCCGGGGCTTGTTGAAGTACCGGACGTCGCTGGGAACCCGCCTGCACTCCGCAGGCCATACATGGCGGCTCAACGCCTTGGACAATGCACAGCAAAATGTCCTTCAAGCTGTTGTCGGCCTGGAAACCGCCGGTTCGTCACGACAGCGGCCCGGCGTCCCGCTGCCGGCGAGCCATATGGACCTGATTCCGTTTCTCGCGCGGGACGGGCGAGCGAGCGCGGCGGACATCGCCCGAAGCCTGGGCCGGAGCCCGGCGACGGTCCAGCGGCAGCTGAACAGGGTGATCTCCAGCGGTCTGCTGAGCTTCCGCTGCGACATTGCACAGAACCTCTCCGGCTACCCGGTGAGCTGCCAGTGGTTCGCCAATGTGCCGCCCGGCCAGCACGAGGCCGCCGCCGCCGAACTCCGCAGCCTGCGAACCGTCCGGCTCAGCGCGTCGACCACCGGAAGGACAAACTTTGTGATCCTCATGTGGCTCAAGTCGCTGGCCGACGTAATGAACGCCGAACTGGCCCTCCAGCAACGCATACCGGAGATCGAGCTCGTGGAAAGCGCCGTGATCCTCAGCCGTGCCAAGCGGATGGGCTGGATGCTGAACCCGGATTCGACATCGATCGGGAGCGTCGTTGTAGCCGAAGCACGAGTGCCCTCAATCGCCCTCGACTGATCTTTCGGCCGCCGCAGGGACCCCGTTGAAACCGGGACAGGCTTCCCCAGTCAGATGGCCAGCCTGCTCACCACGACGGTAGTACCGGCAGCGGGCCGTCAACATCAACATGTTCGGCGTCCCCGCGTGCCAGCCACTGGAGCAGGCCCTCGCGGTCGGATACAACGCGCAGTCCGCCGTCGCCGATTACCCACTCGTCACGTTCTTCGGTCACCAGCGTCATACCCGGAGCACCCTTGGCGCGCAGCGACCGCACCACGGCTTCGAGGGCGTTCAGCAGCGAATCCGGATCGGCTTCCTCGATGGTCCAGGCAGTGTCGAGGTCATGGTGATGCACCACCACCTCGGCTATCCGGAGCGCCACGATGGACGTGGCGGGGACCGCCTTGCCGCTCACCTGCACTTCCGTGGCCGCGAGGTCGCCGCTTAGCCGCTGTGCCTGCTCGGCAAAGTTCCGGGCCGACTCCCGCAGTTCCCCAATGAGCTCCTCCCGCGGCAGGGCCGCCAGGGCAGCGATCTGCCGGGAGCGGGTCTCGCTTGAGGCGTACAGGGGACGTTCCTCGCCGGAGGTCGCCCAGTCAATGAGCTTTACCAGGGCACGGCCGCTGGAGGCGACGTGGGCGATAACGTCGGCGCGCGTCCACCCCTCACACAGCGAGGGAACGGCCATCTCGTTGTCGGCAAGGGACTCGACGGTGGCCAGGAACATGTCCGTCTCCCTGCCGAGGCGGGACAGGTCCGAGTGGAGGCGTGCGGGGTTGATCATTGTGCCAGCCTACCCACGGGCAGGTTCCCGAACCACTGTTCCTGCGTCACCGTTCCATATCCAGATGGTATGGACTGAGACGGGCAGCACCAACCATGGTCGACTTCCATGAAACGGCTGTTTGAGAGCCACGGCATATAAATACCCCCCGGGCGGAAGGCTGGGGATTTCCCTCATATGGCTTGCGTCACATGCCTGTCAGGCTGAAAGCACTCGGAGGACGGCCCCTCGGATCCTCCCGGTGCCGCAGGCCTCCACTTCGCCAGAGAGGAATAGGGGACCATGACACAACTCCACACCGTTAGAGCCGAAAATCCGCAAAAGGAGGCACGCACGGCAAATTGGGTGGCCTTCGTCATCTGCACGGCGCTCCTGTTTGACGGTTACGATCTCGTCATTTACGGCACCGTCCTGCCGGGGCTGCTCGCAGACCCGAGCCAGATCGGAGCGTTTGATGCAGTCGCCGCCGGCCTCCTCGGGTCCTGGGCACTCATCGGAGTACTCGTGGGCTCACTGATCTGCGGCGCTGTGGGCGACTTTTTCGGCCGGCGCCGGCTGATGCTCCTGGGCATCGCCTGGTTTTCCGTGGGCATGTTCGCCACGGCCTTTGCCACCAGCGTCCCTGCCTTCGGCGCGTTGCGGTTCGTGACCGGACTCGGCCTGGGAGTGGTTATCGCCACCGCCGGCGCCACCATGGCTGAATTCGCGCCCGCGGGAAGGCGGCAGTTCTACAACGCAATTGTGTATTCGGGGGTCCCGGCAGGCGGTGTCCTGGCCTCGTTCATGGGCATCCTGTTCCTCGACAGCATCGGCTGGCGCGGACTGTTCATCATCGGCTCCCTGCCACTCGTCATTCTCCTGCCTATTGCCTGGCGCAAGCTCCCGGAATCGCCGCGGTGGCTGCTGTCCCGGGGCCGTGAAGAGGAAGCCCAGGCCGCCGCGCAACGTACCGGCGTCCCGCTCCTCGAAGAGCGCGTAATCCTGCAGGTCGGCGCCGCGCCACAGAAGTCCGGCTTTGCAGCAGTATTTTCCCGCCAGTTCGCCGTGGCATCCATTCTGCTGGGCCTAATGTCCTTCTGCGGCCTGCTGCTGACGTATGGGCTCAACACGTGGTTGCCCAAAATCATGGAGGGCTACGGCTACGGTCGGACGTACTCCCTGTATTTCCCGCTGGCACTGAACCTGGGCGCAGTGGCGGGCGGTCTGCTCGCATCCCGCCTGGCGGACAAAAGCGGCCCCCAACGGGTCATCGCCGCCACCTTCGCATTGGCGACCATCTCCCTGGCGCTCATGACCTTTAGTTTTCCGTTGCCGCTGCTTTTTGCCTTTATCGCCCTCGCGGGCGTTGGAACGCTGGGAACGCAGGTGCTGGTCTACGGGTTCCAATCCAACTACTTCACCACCAATGCCCGGGCAGCTGGCGTGGCATGGTGCGCCAGCGTCGGCCGGCTGGGCGGGGTGCTCGGTCCGATCATTGGCGGGTGGCTGGCCGCCGCGGGCATCGGCGGATCCACAGCCTTCTACATCTACGGGGCAGTCGCACTCCTCGGTGCTGTGGTCACCGTCCTGGTGCCTCGCCAGCGCAAGCTGGAGGAGGCTGAGCACAAAGTCGAGGAGATCGCCGAAGGCCGGGCAGAGGCCAGCATTCCTGCTGGCCAGTTCAAATAGCGCGCGTGGCTGCCCTGACAATATTACGTCTACGAAATCTCCTAGTAGGGCTTATTATGGTTATTATTTGAATGAATCAAGGGCCCATGGCAGCATCACGGGACCGGTCAGCGGAAGGACGGCACTAGGTTGGACATCCGCCAACTGAACTATTTCATCGCGGTCGCTGAGGAGAGGCATTTCGGCCGCGCCGCCAAGCGCCTGCATATGGCGCAGCCACCCCTCTCGCAGCAGATCCGCCAGTTGGAAGAGCAGCTTGGAGTGCGGTTGCTCAACCGGACCACCCGCAGGGTTGACCTGACAGCGGCGGGCCAACTCCTGCTGGACCGTGGGCGGCAGATCGTCAACGACGTAGCGACCCTTCAGGCGGACGTCTATCAGGTCGGGAAGGGCGCTACCGGCGTCCTGCGGGTGGGCTTCTCAGGGTCGGCAACCTACGGCGTCATGCCCCAGGTCGCCCGCCTTGCAAAACAGGTCCTGCCAGGCCTGTCCCTTGCGCTGCACGGCGAAATGCTTACGCCATCCATGGAGGCGGGGCTGCGGGACGGTACTCTGGACGCCGCGTTGCTGCGTCCCCCCGTTGCCTCCCAGGACATCGACTACCGGACGGTGACCCAGGAGCCGCTCGTCGTCGCGCTTCCCTCGTTCAGCGCCCTGGCCGTGGATCGGCCCGTGGCGATGCATGAACTGCAGGATCAGGACTTCATCGCCTACGGGCCCGAATCCGTGCTCTACCGCACCACCGCAGACCTGTGCCGCCAGGCGGGCTTCCAGCCACGCATCACCCAGGTGGTTGGGGAGACCTCCACCATGCTGGCGTTCGTAGCCGCAGGGAGCGGGGTGGCGGTAATGCCGTCCAGCGTTCAGGCCTTCCAGCTTGAAGGCGTGGCCTACCGGGACATTGAAAACGTCCCCGTGGTGGAGCTCGCTGTCGCCTGGATGCGCGGGAATCACTCTGCGCTGCTACACAATTTTTTGGACGTCGTGGCTACCGCAACTGCGGGACCCCCGGCGCCTGTCCTGGTCTCCGGCCCTCCGCCGTTTCCCACTGATGAAAGGCTTTCCGCTCATGAAGATCGCAGCCATTGAGGCGATTCCCTACTCGATCCCCTATCTTCATCCACTGCACTTTGCTTCCGGATCCGTGCACGAGGCAGACCATGTGCTCATCAGGCTTCGCACCGACGATGGGGTGGTGGGCACCGCTGACACCCCGCCGCGCCCCTACACCTACGGGGAGACGCAGAAGTCGATCGTTGCGGTGGTGGAGGATGTTTTTGCTCCTCAGCTGATCGGCGTCGACATTTTTGACCGTGAGAAAGTCCAGGCGATCCTGTACCGCACGGTGCACAACCAGACCGCCAAGGGGGCCGTGGACATCGCCCTTTGGGACGTCATAGGCAAAACTCTCGGCCAGCCGGTGACGAAACTGCTGGGTGGGTACTCCGACTCGCTCCGCGTCTCCCACATGCTCGGCTTCAAGCCCGCGCAGGAGTTGCTGGCGTTGGCTCTGGAGTTCCGCCAGACGTATGGCATCAACACGTTCAAGCTCAAGACCGGCCGGCGTCCCCTTCACCTCGACATCGAGGCGGCACGGGTATTGCGGGAGGGACTCGGCGAGGACGCCGAGCTCTACATGGACGCCAACCGCGGCTGGTCTGCCAACGAGGCAGCCGAGGTACTCCGCCGGACGGTGGATTTGGGCCTGCAGTTTCTTGAGGAGCCCGACGACGCCCGCGAGGTCCTCGGGCGCCGCCGCCTGGTGGAGAACTCCCCCATCCCCATTGCCGCAGACGAATCTGCCGCGAACCTCGGTGAGGCCGCACGGGAAATTCTCACCGGAGGCGCCAACCTGCTGGCGGTAAAAACGGCCCGGTCCGGCTTCACGGAGGCGGCCAAAATCGTCGGGATGGCCGAGGGCATGGGCATCGACGTTTATATCGGCAACCAGATCGACACCCAGGTGGGCACGGCCGCGTCGGTGACCTTCGGCGCCGCCTTCGCCCACACCGCCAAGCGCGCAGCGGAACTTTCCAACTACCTGGACATGGCCGACGACCTGCTGGCCGAGCCTTTGGCCATCACCGGCGGACGCATCCGTGTGCCCGAGGGCCCCGGCGTGGGTACCGCTGTTGACGAAGAAAAGCTCTCCCACTACCGCACCGACCGATAGCAACCATTACCGAAAGGTGATTCATGAAGTATCTGGTCCACATGGACGTAAACCTGCCAGCCGACCTGCCAGCCAACGAGGCCGCGGAGATCAAGGCCACGGAGAAGGCATACTCGCAGCAGTTGCAGCACTCGGGCAAGTGGCCGGAAATCTGGCGAGTGGTAGGCGAATACGCAAACTACTCGATCTTCGACGTCGACTCTAACGACGAACTCCATGAGATACTGCAGAACCTGCCGCTGTTCCCCTACATGGACATCTCGGTAGTGCCACTCGCGAAGCACCCCTCTGACGTCAAATAAGCACCGGCGTATAGGCTTCAGTATCGGTCGTGTTCCGGGTCAGTCTCTGGACCGGAACACGGCCGCGAGCTCGCTGCGGGAGCGGATTCCCATTTTCCGGTACAGCCGCGTCAGGTGGTACTGCACCGTCTTCTCCGCCACGAACAGAGCCCGAGCAGCCTCCTTGTTGGTAGCCCCGCCCGCCACCAGCTCGGCCACCGCCTGCTCCTGTGCCGTGAGCTGAATCTGGTGGTCCCTCATGGCAGTGAGCACGGGGTCGGCCGGGTCGGGCAAGTTCCCGACGTCGAGGCCTGTTGCCTTGAGCTCCCGGTCGCACCGTTCCACGTAGGTGGCCGCCCCCAGGGAGTCGTATAGGTCGCGGGCCGCGCGCAGGACGGTCGACGCCAGGCGCCGTTTTCCCGCCCGGCGCATGCTCTGGCCGAAGGCAAAACTAACCCGTGCCCGCAAATACGGCCGGTTGAGCCCCCTGAGGTGGCCCAGGGACGCCTCAAAATGTTCCCTGGCAGTGTCCGGGTCTCCCTGCGCGGCCACGAGCCGGCCCCTGGCCCACGCCATCCGCGCCATATCGGACGGTATCTCCCGCTCGCGCGGCACACGCTCGAACGCCGTGAGGAACGTATCGGCGGCGTCAAGCTGGTCGGTCATGACCAGGGCGTTGACGTAGGTATCCTGCCAGGGCCAGAAGGACACCCGGTTCTCGGTCCAAGGGTCCAGCTCCGTCAGCGGCTGCAGGACAGCCAAAGCGCCTTCATAGTCCGCCCTCGCCTCGTGGAAGCGGGCACGGGCGAGACTTGCCGGCACCTGCATGGCGCAGTACGTCCCCGGCTGCACCGCGGCCTGCGAAACGTAGTATCGGGCCCGCTCCCAGTCTCCCCGCATGGACCAGAGCTCCGCCGCAGTCCAGTAGAGCAGGGGGCGGATCAGCGGCATTCGCGAGGTCTCGAGGCGCACGGATGCGCGCGCCACGGTGGCGGCCGCCGCATCCCAGTTCCCGAGCACCAAGTGCGTGCGCGCCAGCCACGCCTCGGCCCAGAGGGAGATTCGCATCGACCCGCCCCGGTACTCCGTGGGAGCCGCGGACTCGAAGTTCACCAGCGCTGTCTCAACGTTGTCAAGGCGCAGTGCCAGCCAGCCCGCGCCCATCTGGACCCGCTGTTTTTGGGCGTTCTCGGCAGCATGCTCGAAGGCCCGGTGATAGGAGGCCTCCGCCTCCGAAAGTCGGCCCTGTGCAAACAGGCCCAGGCCGTAGATGGCCTCTGATTCAATGTGGGCGGGGGTTCCCGGCTGCGTAAGTTCCATGGCCTGTTCCGCCCAGTTGGTAATCATTGGGCCGTCCCAGGACGCTACCCCGTGCAGGACGAAGCGCTGTGCCACCTGCGCGGCGGCGGACGGATCACGCTGCGGGTTGGAGGTGCGCCAGGCTATCTCCAACTGCGTCTGCGCGCTGTCGTTCTGTCCCGACGCGGTGGAGAGGTAGCCCAGTACGGAGGACCGAAGCGGCGACGGCGGCAGGGCGTCCACTGCCGCGGTCCACATCTGGGCCTGGGCAATGTTGCCCGAACCCACCAGGGCATCCACGGCTCTCAGGAGCCTGTCGTTCCGGGAACGGATGTCTTGGGAAAGCCGGGACGCGGAGAACAGAGCTGTTGACGCATCCTGCCACGCTCCTACCAGGGCCTGGCATCGGGCGAATTCCTCCAGCTCCTCGGCCAGGGCTTCGTCGGCACCGGGTGTGGCAGAGACACGGTGGCCCAACCGTTCACCCTCGGGCTGCACCGCCTCAGCGGCCAGCCGATGAAGCGCAATGCGCCGGCTGGGAACGATCTGTTCGTAGATGGCCTCGGCGGTGCCTGGTTCAAAGAACACGACGGCGGAACGGGCCTGGTCAACGGTCAACCCCAACAGCCCGGCACGGTGTCCCTCGTCGAGTGGCTCCATGACGGACTCCACCCCGCTCACCTGGGAAACCTCTGCCGGGCTTGCGGCGCGCCCGAGCACAGACGCAGCCTCCGCGACAGCAACCAGCCCAGGGGACGCTGCGCCCAGGACACTGCGCACCCGGGCTCGCACACGGGAAGTCGGTGGCAGGGAGGGAAACCACGTCTGCCAGGTTTCCGCTGGCAGCTCATGGAGCAGCTCCACGATCGGTTGCGCAAGCCCTCCGGTGTGCTGGACCAGGCCGTGGGCCGCCGTCGCACTGAGATCGACGCCGAGCATCCTCCGGGCGAGATCCTGAACCTGCTGCGGGGTGAGCGGATCCAGCGGGATAGTGGCCACCTGGTGGCCCGTCAGGAAGTCCAGCGCACCGGTGGGGACCCGCAAAGCGTCATCGGGGTTGAGCGTGAGCACAAACAAAATCCGTTTTTCATGCAGCCGGCGCATGACGAACGTGAGGATGCGCAGGCTCTCCACGTCCAGTTTGTGGACGTCGTCGACGGCAACAACCACGCTGCCGTGGGACTGCAGTCCTTCGAGGTGGGTGCTGAGGGTGGAAGCGTAATTAACCACCTGGTCGGGGGTGAGAGCCGCAACGGGGCCCGCGGGCAGGGCCGGGCCGCCGTCGTAATCCTTGGCCGAGCGCAGCGGCGACGTGAGCATGAGCTGGGAGTAGCCGGCGAGCGGAAACTGTGCCTCCCATTCATCGCCCATGGCGGACAGCACGCGGACACCACGGGCCACAGTGCGGCAGTGCTCAAGGAAGAACTCCAGTACGGCGGTCTTCCCCGCCCCGGTTGGACCGCTGATCACCACTGCGCCCACGTTGCCCTTGCGGACCGTGCGGAACATCTCCAACAGCTCTTCTAAGACCGCTGACCGGCCTACAAGCGGCAAGTCCTCCGCCACTCCGCCGTGTATGGATGCCGCCGTCATGGCCGCAACTCTACCTGAACCGGCGGACCGGACCCGGCGGCGGGCATCCACCACAGCGGCCTCAGCCTAGGTCCCCGCCAGCGACTGGGAGGATGCTGCCAGTTAGGAAGGACGCTTCATCTGATCCCAGGAAGACGATGGGAGCGGCCTGTTCGTCCAGTGTCCCGTAGCGCTTCAGAAAGGACGATTCAACGGTTTGGTCAACGATCACCTGGTACCAGGCCTCTTCCGTGGAGGATTCGGCCTCCGGCCCCCGCTTCACCTTGCGGGGTGGCGCCTCGGTGCCGCCCGGGGCTGTGGCCACCACGCGGATACCGCGTCCGCCCACCTCCATCGCCAATGACTGGGTCAGGGCGTTGACACCGCCCTTTGCCGCCGCATACGGCACGCGGTGCATTCCGCGGGTGGCCACCGACGAAACGTTGACGATGGTGCCCGAGCCCTGCTCCAGCATGGCCGGCAGCACAGCCCGGCAGGCCCAGAGGGTGGGAAAGAGCGAGCGGCGGATCTCTTTCTCAATCTTGTCCTCGTCGTACTCTTCGTACGGGCGGGCCCAGATGGTGCCACCGACATTGTTAACCAGTACGTCCACCCGGCCGTGGGCTGCCAGCGCCGCGTCTACGGCCAGCTGCGCGCCCGCGAACGTCTCAAGGTCAGCGTTCACTGAGGTGGCCGAGCCTCCTGAACCGGAACGCTGCGCGGCCTCCTGGATCCCTTGCGCCACCTCATGAACCAACTCGGCCCGGTCTACAAGGACGACGGCGCCGCCCTCGGCACCGATCCGCTCGGCCACCTTCTGGCCAATGCCCTGGGCCGAACCGGTCACAACGGCCACCTTCCCGGCGTACCGGCCGGGAGTAACGAACTGTCCCGCATATGGGCGCGTCATCAGCTGCCAGCCTTGGCGTCGATCGCCGCTGCCATGGTTTCCTTGGCGTCGCGTGCATGGGCCATGATGACCTCCCGCGCCCGCGCCTTGTCCTGGCGCTCGAAGGCATCAACAATATCAAGGTGGTCCTGCGTGACCCGCTCGAAGATCGGGGTTCCCGTTTCGAAGGCCGCCGCCATCTGCGCGTGGACGTCCAGCCGGCGGTAGGACTCGAGCAGCATGGGGTTGTCGCAGACCATGAAAAGGTATTCGTGGAACTCCTCGTTAGTCCGGGCGAACTCATCCGGTTCCTGGATGGCGCCGGCCCTAACAGAGCGCGTGGTGGCCTCGGCAAGCCGGCGGAACTGGTGCAGCTGCTCCTCGCTGAGACGGCCCAGCATCAGCTCGCTCACTGCAAGTTCCAGGCCCATGCGGGCGTCAAGCTGGGCGAAGCTGTCCTCCTTGCGGAAATCCAGCCGGCCGGTCTCCAGGGACGAGACAGCCTCGCTGCGGCTCATCGTGTCGCCTTCCGCCTCAATCTTCTCCGCGGGTGCAGGGGCACCTGTTTCCGCGTCGCCCCCAGTGTTTTCCTTCGGGGCAAAGCGCTCGAAGTAGAGGTTGGCGGGCTTGATGCCCTCGGAGTCCAGCCACTTCGACACTGCATTGACCATGGGAGGCGGTCCGCACAGGTAGATGTCAACGTCGCCATCGTTCAGGTGCGAGGGCTCAATAATTTGGGTGACATAGCCCGTATGGGGAGCAGACGTGCCAGGTTCGGACGCAATGTAGTCCCACGTGAATCCGGGCAGCTTCGCCTCATATCCCCGCAGCCAGTCCAGACCGACGATGTCCGCCTCACGGGTGAGGCCATAAATCAGATGGACGGGTACCGACGGCGGGTTCTCGGAAAGCTTCTCGAGGATGGACAGGAGTGGGGCCAGGCCCGTACCGCCTGCGAGGAGCAACAGGGGCCGCTTGGGCTCACGCAGGAAGAACGAGCCGTAGGGACCCGTGAACTCAATGGTGTCGCCCACCGCCGCCCTGTCACGCAGGTATTCGGACATGGCACCCTGAGGCGTCACCCGCACCATGAATGAGGCATCCTGCACCTCGGGGCCGCTGCTGAACGAATAGGAACGCTCGGCGTCGGTTCCGGGGACCTTGAGGTTGACGTACTGGCCCGGCAGGAAGGCCAGGGCATCCCGGTTTTCCGCCGCCAGGGTGAAGGAAACTGTGGTTTCCGAGTGCTTGTCGAGTTCCTTCACGGTGGAAGTGAAGGTGGTGGCAGAAGTTTTCGCGGATTCCGACGTGGCAGGGATCTGAATGGCCAGATCCGACTCCGGAACCGCCTGGCAGGTGAGCAGGTAACCCTTTTCGAGCTCCTCCTCCGTCATCGCGTCGTCAATGTAGTCGCCCGGATCGAAGGAGCCGGAATCGCAAAACGCTTTGCAGGTGCCGCAGGCACCGTCGCGACAGTCGGATGGAATGTTGATTCGTGCCTTGTACGCGGCGTCCATCACGGTCTCGTAGTCGCCGACTTTGATGACTTTGGTGACGCCATCCTCGAAGCTGAGGGCTACTTTGTGGCCCATAATTTCCTCCTGGCTGGGGGTCGCGTCGTCGCGACCCGGGAAAGTGCGGATATGCCCGTTGGGAGCGGGTTTCGAACGGTCAACGCCGGCGCCCGGGAAGTGCCGGGCGTCGGCGCGCGGCCGTCAGATCATGTAGACGTCCACCACGTGGTGGATGTAGTCGTTCTTGAGGACGACCTTCTTTTTCAGGATTACCGGCTCGCCGCCGCCGAGGTCGATCGTGTAGAAGCTGGTCCCGAAGTACGTGTCCGTGGTGTTGTAGCGGAAGTACAGGGTGAACCAGTTGAAGCGCACCTTCACCTGGTCGCCGTCGTGCTCCATGATTTCGATGTCTGTGATGTTGTGCCCGGTGCGGGGCTCCGGGAGGGAGGTCGCTGAGGACCGGTCCGTCTTGATCCGGAAGACACGGTCCTCAATGCCGCCGCGGTTGTCGTAGTAGATGAGCGAGATCTCGTTCTGCGGATCCTCGGTCAGCCGGTCATCGACGTCCCATGCGGGCATCCAGAACTCGGAGTCGGGGTGGTAGCACTGAAGCCACTCATCAAACTGGCGATCATCCAGCAGGCGGGCCTCCTTGTAGAGGAAGGCACGGACGGTTTCGAGGGTGGCGATCTCCTCGGCGCTCGTGAGCGCCGCAGCTGGTCTGGTCAGGTTTGTCATGGGTTATGCACTCTCTCTGGTTCCACGTGGTCTGGGTCAGGCGGTGACTGGAACGGCATCCAGTGCGGAGCGCTCCTCCTCCGCCAGGGCCCGGTCCATGACTTCCTTCCAGTACCCGTGCTGAATGGGGTAGAGCCCCTCATCCTCGGTGCGCACCCCGGACGCGATGACCCTGGTCATGCCCAGCGCCTGGGCCTGTTCGTCGGGGCCGGCAATTTCATGGGTGGACCCGCGGGTCATGTCGTTCCATGGCGCCGAGGTGGCCCAGTAGGTCTTGTTGCAGGACCGGAACTCCTCGAGGTCGTCGGGGGTGGCCATGCCGGTGGCGTTGAAGAAGTCCTCGTACTGTCGGATGCGCTTGGACCGGTTCTCCTGCGATTCGCCCTTGGGTGCGATGCAGTAGATCGTCACCTCGGTCTGGTCCGCGGAGATGGGACGGAAGTGGCGGATCTGCGACGAGAACTGGTCCATGATGTAGACATTCGGGTACAGGCAGAGGTTTCGGGAGATGTTGATCATGAAGTTGGCCATCTCCTCGCCGTACTTTGCAACGAGCTCCTCGCGGCGGTCCCACAGCGGGCGGTCCTCCGGGTTGGTCCATTCCTGCCACAGCAGCAGGTGTCCGTGGTCGTAGGAATAGAAACCGCCCTTGACTTTGCCCCACTTGCCGGCGTCCATGGCCTTGGTCGTGTTGGCGGAGTCGCCGGCGCTGCGGCGGGCCGTAGTGGCGGCGTAGTTCCAGTGCACGGCGGTGACGTGGTAGCCGTCGGCGCCGTTCTCGGCCTGCACCTTCCAGTTGCCGTCGTAGGTGTACGTGGACGACCCACGCAGCACTTCGAGTCCCTCCGGGGACTGGTCCACGATGGAATCGATCACCTTGGTGGCGTTACCCAGGTGCTCTTCGAGGGGGAGCACGTCAGCCTTCAAGGAACCGAACAGGAAGCCACGGTAAGACTCGAAGCGGGCCACCTTGGTGAGGTCGTGGGAGCCCTCTTTGTTGAAGGTCTCCGGGTAGCCGGCGTTGCGGGAGTCTTTCACTTTCAACAGCTCGCCGGAGTTCTTGAACGTCCAGCCGTGGAACGGGCAGGTGAAAGTGGTGCGGTTATCCGTCTTGCGGCGGCACAGCATGGCGCCCCTGTGTGAGCAGGCGTTGACGAGGCAGTTGAGGTTTTCGTCCTTGTCGCGGGTGATCATCACGGGAGTGCGGCCGATGTTGGTGGTGAAGTAGTCCCCCACGTTGGGGATCTGGGATTCGTGGGCGAGATAAACCCAGTTGCCTTCGAAGATGTGTTTCATCTCCAGTTCGAAGATCTCTTCATCGGTGAAAATTTCCCGCTTGGCACGGATGACGCCGTTCTCACGGTCGTCGATCACGGCGTCGGCAAGGACCTCGCGGACATGGGCCAGGTTCTCGGTCATGGCGTGCTCCTTCATGGGAGAGTGCTGGACGGATGAGCGGGAGGTCCGGGCCAACCCGCGGTGCCCAGGGGGACGTTGTCACGTCAGTCTTCCCTACCGTGGCGGCTCTCACATCAGGCAAACACCTAGGTTCGGCCAAGGGTGTCTTTATGTCTGCTTCATGACAGAAAACAGGCTAAATCGATATTTGTAGCGTCCTTATTTGCAGCCTACGATGAGACGGACATCACGCGAGCTGCGTCGCGACAGGTTCAGATCCTGCCCCCACCGGTTCGCAACGGGTTCAGGAGCAGTTCCTGTCCCCTATTCAACGAGGAGTATGGACATCACCATGACCGAGACCCAAGCAGACACCCGCCAAGAGGACGAGGGCACTGCACTCGAAGCCGGCTCCAAGGCCACCGAACGCTTCGCCGCCTCTGGCAAGCTCTCCCGCCTTGATGTGCCGAAGGAAAGAGTGAGCCAGCTGGCCGGGGCACTCATCAAAGCCGCCAACGACATCGTCGTCGAGCACGAGGTCACCTACGAGGAATACAACGCACTCAAAGCGTGGCTCATCAAGGTGGGAACTGACGGGGAATGGCCGCTGTTCCTCGACGTGTGGCTGGAGCACTCCGTGGAAGACGTCAACTCCCAGGACCGCCCCGGCACCGTGGGCGCCATCGAAGGACCCTACTACGTGCCGGGCGCCCCGGTGCTCAATACCCCGGGCACCGTGGAAATGCGTGAGGACGAGGAGGGCACCCCGCTGCACTTCAGTGGCCGCTTCACCGATACGGACGGTAACCCCATCCAGAACGCCCAGGTGGAGATTTGGCATGCGGACAGCGCCGGGTTCTACTCCCAGTACGCGCCGGGCCTCCCCGACTGGCTCTTCCGCGCCACGGTCAAGGCAGACGACGACGGCCGCTTCGAAATCAACACAATGCGGCCGGCGCCGTACCAGATTCCCATGGACGGGGCTTGCGGGCAGCTGATCAGCACGGCGGGCTGGCACGCCTGGCGCCCGGCGCACGTCCACATCAAGGTTTCCGCGCCGGGCTTCCAGCCGGTAACCCAGCAGCTGTACTTCCCCGGCGACCCCCACAACGCGGACGACATCGCCTCGTCCGTCAAGACGGAACTGATGCTGGACCCCAAGCCGCGCACGGATGGTGGGGCCGGCGAAGAAGTGGTCTATGACTACGTCCTCGCCAAGGAAGGCCAGCACAAGTAAGAACCACCGCTGACAATCGGTGCCGGCGCCTCGGCCCGGCACCGCAGGTGCCCTGGAGTGCAAACTCCAGGGCGCCTGTATTTTTTGCCCCCGTTGCCAGGAGTCCGAATGCTGCCATCCCGTCAGGACCAACCCGCCATCCCCCATGAGGGAACTGTTGCGGCTCATTTACCCCAGCCCCTGCTGGAACGCCCGGGCGTTCGCGCCGCAGGCGTGCGCCAGGTCTTCCGTGACCTGGGCCTACCCTATGTTTCCAACGGGGTGATCGGCCTCATCTTCTCCGCCTCCGGCCCGATAGCCGTTACCCTGGCCGTCGGAGCGGCGGGGGGACTTACCGAAGCCCAACTCGCGTCCTGGGTATTTGGCATCCTTTTTTCGGGCGGGGCAGCCACTTTGGTTATGTCTCTCCTCTATCGACAGCCCCTGGGCTTCGCCTGGTCCATCCCCGGAACGGTACTCCTGGGCCCGTCCCTGCAGCACTTGTCCTTTCCGGAAGTGGTGGGAGCCTTCTTCACGTCCGGAATTCTTGTCCTCGCGCTTGGTGCCACCGGAGTGGTGCGGCGGATCATGGCAGTGGTTCCGATGCCGATTGTCATGGCCATGGTGGCCGCTGTATTCCTAAAGTTCGGCACGGACATCGTTGCCTCGACCCAAATGAACCCCCTGGTGACCGCCCCAATGGTGGTCGCATTCCTGGTCCTCACGGCCGTGCCCGCCCTTGGCAGGTTCCTTCCACCGGTGCTAGGCACCCTTGCGGTTGGATGCCTCGCCGTCGCGGCAACTGGCCAATTTTCCCTCCAGGAAGGCGGGCCGATTCTGGCCACCCCAATCTTCACCCTTCCCGAGTTCACCTGGGCTGCCCAGTTCGAACTGGTTGTTCCCCTGGCTCTCACGGTGTTGTTCGTTCAGAATGGCCAGGGCATCGCCGTCCTCCGTGCCGCCGGCCACAATCCGCCGGTCAACGTCTTCGCCATTGTTTCGGGCGCGTTTTCGTTGCTCAATGCCGGCTGCGGCGCTGTCTCAGCCTGCGTGACGGGTCCTACTAACGCCCTCATGACGTCTTCAGGAACCAGACAGCGCCAGTACACGGCTGCCGTGGTGTTCGGCGTCCTGGCCATCGCCTGCGCCCTCCTGGCTCCCACCCTCACCCGGTTTATGCTCGCCACGCCTAAGGAATTCATCCTTGCTCTGGGCGGCATTGCCATGCTGCGCGCTCTCCAGCAAGCCTTTGTGACCGCGTTCGCCACGACGTTCACCTTGGGGTCCTTAGTGACATTCGTGGTGACCATGTCTGGCATGAGCCTCTTCAACATTCACCCGGCGTTCTGGGGCCTGGTCATCGGCTACACGGTGTCCCGAGTGCTTGAGCGCGCGGACCATCATGCCAGATCCTAACCCGGGGTTTTCATGAGGCTGCCGCCCGCCGGAATTTTTCAAGTTGAACGGTACCAACGGGAGTTAGGCGGCTGACTGTTCGGTGGTTTCGTTGGGTTGGTTGATCCCCGCGGGTCCTGGGAGCGCAAGGACTTTGGAATCGGTGGTTTTGGTGAAGCGTTCGGGGTGTTTCGTGCGGGCTGCAGCGAGTATCGCCGAGCATTCTCTGTGCCGGAACGGCGTCAGCACCGCGCCCCTTAGCAAAAAGCCCTGCACCCCGAAGGGTGCAGGGCCGTCCTGTTTAGGCGTAGACGGTCTTTTCGACCTTCCACTGCGTCAGCCGCGGGTAGACACAGAACAGCCGACCGTGCAGGTAGGTGCTCGTGGCACGCCACCGTTCAACCAGAACGACGGTGAACGGGTAGCAGATCCCGATCGTGCAGATCGTGATCAAAACTCCGAGGATTTGGGTGAAGCCCTACCCCGGGATCTGGATCCGTGCGGCTTCCTGCATCAGCGGGGTGGAGATCATCACGGTCGAAGCCCCGGGCGCGATATCGAAAGCAATGAATCCCCGAGCCTTGTCACCCGGCAGAACGTCGCCGGAGCCAAGCTGGTTGTCCGCGAAGAGGCTCAGATCGGCTTTGCGCCCGTTGGAGTCCTTGGCCGAGAAGTAGAACGGGTTGGAACTGGTCTTCCCCGCCTCCGTTTCCCACAGGACATCCAGGAGAAGGTAGCTGCCGTTCTTAGGTGCTGTCGCGAAGGCCGTGGTGGTCACAGCGTCCGTTCGCACAGCAGAGACAATCGTGATCCGTGCGACGTCGCCGTTGCGCATCTTGACGCTGAACGGGGCGCCGACGGCGGGTCCGGCCGGTGCCGCCGGCGCAGCGGCCGGTACAGCAGTTGCCGAAGAGGCAGGTGCTGCTGCCGCAGGAGCCGAGGCCGCCCCAGGGCTCGCATCGCTGGCCTGCTTGGACCCGCCGGAGCAGGAGCCCAGGGCGATGCCGAGCACCAGGACACCAGCCGGGAGGAGGAAGCGCTTCTTCTTGAAGAACGGCCGGGGCTGAGGCGCTGCAATCGCAGCGGTCAAGGGCTGTTCGGAGTTCTCGTGTGACATGTGGTGCCTTTCTAAGGTGAATGAATCGTGCGTGCGCGTGTGGCTGCTACTGCTTTTCCCATTTGCCGCAGCGGCCGGACTTGAAGTCCTGCCCGCCGGACAGCGCAACTGAGGGCCGGCCCCCGCCGGGGATATCGTTATCGATGATGTTGCTGCCGTTGCTGCCGGTCGCGTAGATGCCCCAGTAGCAGGACGAGCCGACGTCCGCTGCCGCCCGGTAGGTGCCGGCCTCAATGTCCTTACCGACCGTCCAGGTGCCGTCGCCGATGGTGTTGGCCGCTTTGGTCTTCTCAGCGCCGGTCACCGCCTCTTCGCGGACCTTGACGGCGGCCTCGGCCGTCTTCACGGAAGCGTCGGCCTTGCCCACCTCGGTCTCCCTTGCGGCGACCTTGGCTTCGCGGGCCGCAATACCGTTCTGCAGCGTGTCGTACTTCGATTTCATCGACTCGTAGCTGGATTTGGCCGAGTCGCGCTCGGACTCCACGGACGCTTTCTCCCCCGCCAGCGCCGCGTAGGCGTCGCTGGACGTCGGGTCCGGCAACGTGGTGCCGACGCCCACCGCGCCGGCCAACAGCGCCAGAACAGACACGGCGGCGAAGATGCGCCGCTTTCGTCCCGGCTTGGCCGTGTCCCTGGGCTGAGACTCCTGCCCCACGTCCTTGATATGGGTCCCCGCGGCGGGGTTGGTGTCGGTGTTCAACATGTTCTCTTCCTCTGTTTTCACGGATTGCTGCTGAGCGGCGGCGGGATACCGGTCCCCCAATGCGTGGTTCCCCGCCGCCGTCGCAGCTCCGGAGGATTCCCTCGCAGCTGCAGAATCGAAGCTACGGCCGTCCGGCCTCAGCAGGACCAATGAACACTGATAACCCCCGTTATCAGCACCTCGGGAGAAAAGTTGCCCCACACCGTTAGGCTGGGGGTCGACGTCGTAAGGAGGCGGAAAATGAACGAAGCAGAAGCCCTGCGCATGACCCTTTCGGACGTCGCCGCCCTGGCACAGGTCCAGCGCCCCGTCGTTTCCATGTGGCGCAAGCGGAGCGCCGGCTCGGCGCTCCCGTTTCCGGGGCCGGCGACGCTGGAGGGCGGGCGGGAACTCTTCGACGCCGGCCACATCGCCGCCTGGCTGGCCGCCACGGGACGGGGCAACAACCCGGAGGCCCGCAACGACGTCGCCGCATTCGCCCGGGTGCCCGGCACCGCGGCCGGCAGCGCCCAGAGAAACACACTCGACGCCTTCACCGCCCTGCTGACGCTCAAGGCAATGACCGGCAACGCGCTGGGGCAGCTGAGCCCGGCTGAACTGCTGGACGTCGCGGACGAGTGCGATCCCGATGACCTGTTCCTGTATTCGGAACTGGAGGCCGCGGGCACGTCGCTTGCTTCCACGGCGGCGTTCGCGGACCGGCTGGTGGACAGTGCGTACAACGCGGCCGCCGCCTTCGAGCAATTGCTGGCCGCCCGGTTCCGGGCGGGGCTGCGGGAGCACTCAGATACCGCCCTCACCGAGTCTGCCGTGGGGCTGATTGCCGCCGCCGCGGTCGAACTGGCCGCGACGCTCGGCGGAAACTCCATGTTTGCCGACTCCACACGCGGCGGCAGCGACCTCCTGATGGGCGTCGTGCACGCTTCCGGCGAAAGTGCTCCCGTCACCTTTCTGACAGCGGACGACGACGGCGGTGCGTGCCGCCTGGTGCGTCGCCGCCTGCGCGTCCATGGCGTTGACGGCGGACAGATCCGAGTCGATGCCGGCGGCGAGTTTGCCGTCCGCGGAGCCGTGGTCCACGTGGCGCAGTATCCGTCCCCCGGCCAACCCGGCATGGACGCAGCCCAGATTCTCTCCGCGGTGGAGCACCTTGCCTTGCAGATGGACGATCAGCAGCGGGCCGTCATCATCGCGCCGGCACGGGTTCTCTGCGATCTGCCGCTCGCCGCCGCGGCTGCCGGCCTCCGATCCGGGCTGCTGCGCACCGGCCGGGTACGCGCCATCGTGCGGCTGCCGCAGGGCCTGCTGCGTTCCAAGCCACGCGAGGCGCAGGCACTGTGGGTGCTCGGACCGTCCTTCGCTGAGGTGCCCATTGCCGAGCGTTGGACCATGGTGGCTGACCTCAGCACGCGGGCCCTCGCAGAAGACGTCAGCCAGGACCTCATCAGCGATATGGTCGCGTCGATGGGTGACCGCGCCACCATCCGCGCGCACTCCTTCCGCTTCGCCCGGCTGGTTCAGACCCGCCACCTGCTGGCCAGCAGAAAGTCCTTGGTGGCAGCGCCTTCCCACAGTTCGGCTCCGAGTTCCAGCGGCGCGGAGGCCGCCCTTCGGGTGGAAGAACTTGTACGCATGCTGCAGACCGGCGGACCTCAACAATACGGCGACGTGTCAGTGCTCCCGGGAGGTCCGGACGCCAAGGCTCAGCCCGCCTCCGTCCAGGAACTCATCGCCGCCGGCAACCTCAACTACATCAAGGGGAACCGACTGGAGGACGCGGACCTGGCGCCACGAGGCGGGACCCGAGTCCTGGGCCCGGCGGAGCTGCTCCACCCGCACACCGCGCAGCCCAGGCACCTCAGCCTCCTGGACTTCGCCGCCAGCAATCCGTCCGGCCGGCTCACCGAGCCCGGCGACGTCGTCTTTTGCACCAGCCCGAGGCCCGCGGCGCTGGTGGACACGCAAGGCGGATCCGCCGTCGCGTTTCCGGCCCGCGTGCTGCGGATCGACGCGGGGGACCCCGGCGGACTGCTGGCCGACGTCGTCGTCGCCGACATTAACAGCCTCCCGGCGGCGGACAAATCCTGGCGTCAATGGCGCCTGCGCCGGACGCCGGATGCCCAGCGCAAGAAGCTGGGCGAAACGCTCGCCCGGCTGCAACACGAGCAGCAAGAAGCCCGCGAACGCCTCGGGCGGCTGGAAGAACTCGCTACCCTGATTACGGACGGCGTAGCGGGCGGAAGCCTCACCCTGACAGACCCGAGCAGTAAGCTCGCCGAACCACAGACCGAAGGAATTTCTTAATGCCCCCGAAGACCAAGGTGGACCTCGCCCCGTCCACCATGAAGGAACTCAAGGACACCCTCTGGAAGGCCGCGGACAAGCTGCGCGGTTCCATGGATGCCTCCCAGTACAAGGACGTGATCCTGGGCCTGGTGTTCCTGAAGTACGTCTCGGACGCTTTCGAGGAGCGCCGCGGGCAGATCCAGTCCGAGCTGGAGGCCGACGGGCTCAACGAGGAGCAGATCGCCCAGCTGATCGACGACGTGGACGAGTACACCGGCCGCGGCGTGTTCTGGGTCTCCGAACGGGCCCGCTGGACCTACCTGGCCGAGAACGCCAAGGGCCTCCCGGCGATGGACGGCGCCGGGCCCAAGCAGATCGGCCAGCTCATCGATGAAGCCATGGACCTCATCATGGCCGACAACAAGAGCCTTGCCGCCACGCTCCCCCGCATCTACAACAGGGACAACGTGGACCAGCGCCGCCTCGGCGAGCTGCTGGACCTGTTCAACTCCGCCCGCTTCACCGGCCAGGGTGCCAGCAAGGCCCGCGACCTGCTGGGCGAGGTGTACGAGTACTTCCTGGAGAAGTTCGCCAAGGCCGAAGGCAAGCGCGGCGGTGAGTTCTACACCCCCGCCGGCGTGGTCCGCGTCCTGGTGGAAGTCCTGGAACCCCACCGGGGGCGCGTCTACGACCCCTGCTGCGGCTCGGGCGGCATGTTCGTCCAGGCCGAGAAGTTCCTGGCAGCCCACAACATGGAGGGCTCGGACATCTCCGTCTACGGCCAGGAGCTCAACGAGCGCACCTGGCGGATGGCCAAGATGAACCTCGCCATCCACGGCCTCAACGCCAACCTCGCCTCCCGCTGGGGCGACACCTTCGCCCGGGACCAGCACCCCGAGCTGGGCGGGGCCAACGGCGCGGACTTCATCATGGCCAACCCGCCCTTCAACATCAAGGACTGGGCCCGCTCCGAGTCCGACCCCCGCTGGAAATACGGCGTGCCCCCGGCCGGCAACGCCAACTACGCCTGGATCCAGCACATCATCTCCAAACTGGCCCCCGGCGGCAGCGCCGGCGTGGTCATGGCCAACGGCTCCATGTCCTCCAACTCCGGCGGCGAAGGCGAGATCCGCGCCCAGCTCGTCGAAGTGGACCTGGTGTCCTGCATGGTGGCGCTGCCCACCCAGCTCTTCCGCAGCACCGGCATCCCCGTCTGCACCTGGTTCTTCGCCAAGGACAAGACCGCCGGTCCGCGCGGGGCGGTGGACCGCACCGGGCAGGTGCTGTTCATCGACGCCCGGAACCTGGGCTTCATGGTGGACCGCGCCGAGCGTGCCCTGTCCGATGACGACATCGCCAAGATCGCGAACACCTTCCACGCCTGGCGCGGGACGTCTTCGGCCGTTGAGGCGGGCCTGACATACGACGACGAAGCCGGCTTCTGCTATTCGGCCAGCCTCGCGGAGGTCAAGGCCGCTGACTACGCGCTGACGCCCGGACGGTACGTCGGGGCGGCAGATGTTGAGGATGACGGCGAGCCGATCGAGGAAAAGATCGCGCGGCTGTCCAAGGAGCTGTTTGACCAGTTCGAGGCGTCCGAAAGGTTGGCTGGGGTTGTGCGCGAGCAGTTGGGGCGGGTTTCGTGACCTGGCAGCCACTGGTTCTCGGGGATTCGCTAGAGTTCCTCATCGACAACCGAGGAAAGAACCCCGAGTTCAGCGAACATGGCATTCCAGCCATTTCGGGCATGTCCGTGGGCAATGGAGTGCTTGATCTCTCGGCGGCCCGCCGGGTGTCGCCAGACGTGTGGAAGAAGTGGATGCCTCACAAGACGCGCAAGCACGACGTGGTCCTCACGAGCGAGGCACCGCTCGGCCGTGTCGCGTTGGTCGATTCGGATGAACCGCTGACTCTGGCGCAACGCGTTTTCGGGCTCCGGGGCTTGGCTGGCGTTCTAGACAGTCGCTTCCTCTTCTATTCGTTCCAGACAACTCAAGTGCAGTCTGACCTTCAAGGCCGGGCTACAGGCACGACGGTTCTCGGTATTCGTCAGCCAGCCTTGCTGAAAGTGCAAATTCCCGCCCCAAGTTACGAGGAACAATGTGCGATAGCGGTGGTGCTGGGAGCGCTCGACGACAAGATCGCCGCCAACACCAAACTTGCGGAAACGATTGACGACTTCCTCGGCGTCAGGTTTCTGCACCTGCAACAGGAAGACGATGAATTTGTTCGGCTGGGCGACATAGCGGATGTCAATTCCACGACGGTAAGACCGACGCTTGGTGGGCAACTCCGCTACATTGACATCGCATCGGTCAGTGTGGGGTCATACGAATTTCCAGAAGCCAGGGCGTGGGACGAAGCTCCGTCGCGAGCTCGCCGAGCAGTTCGACGAGGCGACAGTCTCTGGTCGACTGTCCGGCCCAATCGCAGGTCGCATGCTCTCAACCTTTCCAGCGACCCGTTGCTCGTGGGTTCCACGGGTCTCGCAGTGATGACGCCCAGAGCGGTTGGGTGGGCCTATCTGTACGAAGTGACTAGGAGGCCCGAGTTCACGGCCTATCTTGAATCTGTCGCTGAAGGCAGTGCCTACCCCGCTGTTCGCGCGGATAAATTCGAGGATGCGCCTGTACCTCTGCTCTCAGAAGAGAGCCGTCAACTGTTTGAATCCCTGGCTGAACCGTTGCGGGAATCGGCGCACAGTCTTTCCGAAGAAAATCGTAATCTCGCCGCCACCCGCGACGCCCTCCTCCCCCAGCTCATGTCGGGCAAGCTGCGGGTCAGGGACGCCGAATCCGAGTTGGCCAAGGCCGGCGTATGACGGCGAGTAGCGCCAACGCAATTGTGCAACCCGTTGCACAATTGCTGCCGAAGAATCGGGAAATGTTGCAAGCGCCGCTTGCTGCACTCATTGGACTGCCGTGGTCCGCCCCAATGTCGTACCCCTTTGGCAACTTCGAGATAGCCAGACCGAAGACCGCGAAGGGGACCTGTCATGTCAACGCCAAGTAAACCGAACCCCACAGAATCCAACAAGATGGGCATCGGACCCGGCACGCGTAAACATGCCGGCGGGGCGTCCTTCCCCGGGACACCTTCGACGTCCACAATGCCCGAGTGGTATCCGGATCTCCTGGCCTCCGTAACCCAGCGAATTGCCAGCGGACGCCTCAAAGCCGTTCATGCCATGAATCGCGAGTTGACAGCCACAAGCTGGGCCATAGGCAATGATCTGCGCGAACGCGAGACCTCCGAAGGTTGGGGTGCGAAAGTTGTACTGCGACTCTCTGCGGACATTTCACATAAGTTCCCCGGGGCTCGCGGGTTTTCGCCCCGCAACCTCCGGTACATGAAATCATTCGCCGAAGCATGGCCCGATCCGGCAATGTTGCAACGCGTTGCAACATTGCCGTGGCGACATCAGATCGCTTTGCTCGAAAAGCTCAGCGATCCCGAAAACCGCCTCTGGTACGCAGCCGCCGCCGTCGAAAATGGATGGTCCCGTGCGGTATTGGTCCACCACATCGAGACGAAACTCCAGGAACGCAGTGGCAAGGCGATCACCAACTTCTCGGCGACCCTGCCGCCGGCGGACTCCGACCTTGCCCAGCAGATGACCAAGGATCCGTACGTCTTCGACTTCGTCGCAATGACGGACCGGCGCAACGAACGCGAGCTCGAAACGCAGTTGGTTCAGCACATCGAGAAGTTCCTGCTGGAGTTGGGACAGGGCTTCGCCTTTGTCGGCGAGCAGGTCCGGCTGGAGATCAACGGAGACGAGTTTTTTGCGGACCTGCTCTTCTACCACCTCAAACTCCGCTGCTACCTGGTTATCGAGCTGAAGGCCGTCAAGTTCGAACCGGGCTTCCTCAGCCAACTGGGCATGTACATGGCCGCCGTAGACGATCTGCTGGCCCATACCGATGACAAGCCGACCATCGGCCTGCTGCTTTGCAAGTCCAAAAACAACCTGGTGGCAGAGTACGCGCTGCGCACCACGTCGATGCCCATCGGCGTCTCCGAGTGGAAGGCCGAGATTGTGGAGTCGCTCCCCGAGGAGTTCGCCTCCAGCCTTCCCAGCATCAGCGAACTCGAAGCCGAACTTTCGGGCGATATTTCAGAATGAGATCCGGTCAACCAGGGGGAATCACCGTGACAGCACCCGCAGTAACCTTTTCCGAAGCCCGTTGGGAAGGCATGTCCCTGGAATTCCTGGCCGAGCCGCTCTTGTGGCGGCCGCTGGCCGGCCAGGACATCGCGCCGGGCCGGGGCGAGCGGGATTCCTGGGACGAACTGCTGATCCGGCCCCGGCTGCTCGCGGCCCTGCAGCGGTTCAACCCGACGGTTCCGGCCCAGTACCTGCAGCAGGCCCTCGCCGAAATCGCCGCACCCAAGTCCAACGACGCCATCACCGAGAACCACCGCATCCACAACTACCTCGTGGACGGCTACCGGCTCAGCTACATCGACTCGGACGGCAACGAGGCCAACCCCACCATCCACCTGCTCAGCGCGGAGCCGCACCAGAACGACTGGCTCGCCGTCAACCAGGTCACGCTGGTGCAGGGCGACTACAAACGCCGCTTCGACGTCGTGCTCTACTGCAACGGCATGCCCGTCAGCGTCATCGAACTCAAGAAGGCCGGCAGCGCCACGGCCGACGTCGCCTCCGCGCACGCCCAGCTGCAGACCTACCTGCGCGAGTTCCCCACGGCGTTCCGCTTCTGCGTCTTCACGCTCGCCTCGGACGGGATCCAGGCCAAGTACGGCACGCCGTTCACTCCCCTCAACCACTTCTCACCGTGGAACGTCGACGACGACGGCGTGCCCGTCGCACCCGGGTACATGGAAGACGGCGAAGCCGTGACCGCTCTGGAGACCGCACTCCAGGGTCTCTACAACCAGGAGCGCTTCCTGCAACTGGTCCGAAATTTCACGGCCTTTGACGGGGGCTCGGACGGGCTGAGCAAGCGCATCGCGAAGCCGCACCAGTATTTCGCCGTGACCAAAGCCGTGGGCAGCACGGTGCAGGCGGTGGAAAGTAACGGCAAGGCCGGCGTCGTCTGGCACACCCAGGGCTCCGGCAAGTCCATGGAGATGGAGCTCTATGCCAACCTCGTGGCACGGCACCCCAAGCTCAAGAACCCAACCGTCGTCGTCATCACTGACCGCAACGAACTCGACGGCCAGCTGTTCGAGGGCTTCGACCGCAGCCTGCTGCTTGCCGAGTCCCCCAAGCAGATCAAAAAACGCTCCGAACTCCGGGACGAACTGAGCAACCGCACCACCGGCGGCATCTACTTCACCACCCTGCAGAAGTTCGGCCGCAGCAAGTCGGAGAAGGACGCCGGCGCCGAGCACCCGCTGCTGTCCGACCGGCGCAACATCATCGTGGTGGTGGACGAAGCGCACCGCTCGCACTACGACGACCTCGACGGCTACGCGCGGCATCTCCGCGACGCCCTGCCGCACGCCACACTGATCGCGTTCACCGGGACGCCGATCTCCTTCGACGACCGGAACACGCGGGACGTGTTCGGCGACTACATCGATATCTACGATCTCTCCCGGGCGGTGGAGGACGGCGCCACGGTCCCGGTGTACTTCGAGCCGCGCCTGATCAAAGTGGGGCTGGCCGCTGACGTCACAGAGGAGATCCTTGATCAGGCGGCCGACGAGGCCACGCTGGGGCTGGACGATACCGAGCGGGCGCGCATCGAGGCGAGCGTCGCCGTCGTGAACGCCGTCTACGGTGCGCCGCAGCGGATCGCGGCGCTGGCCGCCAACCTGGTGGCGCACTGGGAGAACCGCAGCGCCCGGATGGGCAAGTTCATCGAGGCGCCGGGCAAGGCGATGATCGTGGGCGGGACGCGGGAAATCTGCGCGAAGCTGTACACGGCGATCGTGGAGCTGCGGCCGGAATGGCATTCCGACGACCTGGGGAAGGGCAAGATCAAGGTGGTCTACTCCGGCACCGCGTCCGACGTGCCGCCGGTCTCCGATCACGTGCGCCGTGACTCGTTGAACGCCGTGGTGAAGGAACGGCTCAAGGACGTCGACGACGAGCTGGAACTGGTGATCGTGAAGGACATGATGCTCACCGGCTACGACTCCCCTCCGCTGCACACGCTGTACCTGGACCGGCCGCTCAAGGGCGCCCTGCTGATGCAGACCCTGGCGCGCGTGAACCGGACCTTCCGTGGCAAGAAGGACGGGCTGCTGGTGGCGTACGCGCCGCTGGCGGAGAACCTGGCCAAGGCGCTGGGCGAATACACGCAGTCGGACCGGGCGAACAAGCCGGTGGGCAAGAACATCGACGAGGCCGCTGCTGCCGCGCGTGACCTGGTGGAAGTCCTGCGGGGGCTGCTCGCCGGCTACGACTGGAGGGACGTGTTGATGAAGGGCGGCCCTAAGGCGTTTGTCAGCGCGGCGACGGGCGCGGCCAACTACCTGCGCAGCCCGGAGACACCGGGTAACCAGCCGGTCCCCGGCGAGGGGACGCTGGCTTCGAAGTACCGGCGGTATTCCAGCCAGCTTTCCCGGGCGTGGGCGCTCTGCTCTGGGTCCGAGACCATGGCGGAGCTGCGGCCGGAGATCCAGGTCTACGAAGAGACCCGGGTGTACATGGCCAAGTTCGACGCCGCCGACCGGCAGGCCAGCGGCGAGCCGGTGCCGGAAGAGATCCAGAGGCTGCTGGGCGATCTGATTGCTTCGGCAACATCCTCCGGCGAAGTCCTGGATATCTACGAGGCGGCCGGCATGCCCAAACCTTCGTTGGACGACCTGACACCGGAGTTCATCGCCAAGACCCAGCAGGCCCGCAACCCGCAGCTGGCCATCGAGGCCCTGCGAAAACTGATTGCCGACGAGTCGGCCGCAACGACGCGGAACAATGTGATCCGCCAGCGCGCGTTTTCCGAGCGCATCACCGAGCTGATGCAAAAATACACCAACCAGCAGCTGACGTCGGCAGAGGTCATTGCGGAGTTGGTGGAGCTGGCCCGTGAAGTGGCCGCCGAAGGCACCCGCGGAGCCCAGTTCACTCCCCCGCTGAACTCCGATGAGTTGGCGTTCTACGATGCGGTGGCCCAGAACGAGTCTGCGGTGGAGGTCCAGGGCGAAGGCGTCCTGGCCGATATTGCCCGGGAGTTGGTGTCCGTTATGCGGCGGGACGTCCGGACCGACTGGACCGTGCGCGATGATGTGCGGGCCAAACTGCGATCCTCGATCAAGCGGCTCTTGGTCCGCTTCGGCTACCCACCGGACAAACAGCCCGAGGCGATCAAGTTGGTCATGGAGCAGATGGAATCCATGGCACCGCGGTTCGCAGAGGCACGGGGATAACACAAAGGAATGCTCCGCCGACGCCGGACCCCGCACCTCAACTCAACTCAAGGCTAAGCCGCGCAAGGTAGCAAGGGTCGGAGCGGCCAACGCCGCCCGCATCGTTCTAGGACTGTGTTGGACTTGCTGCTTGCTCTGACGTGGATGGGAAGCAATCCCACTGGGAAACGAAGCCGGCAGTCCTTCCGATTGGAAGTCCCGGCTCAGAGCAGCCGCCGTAAAGAACGAACTCAATAATGGCGATACAAACGGCGACCCCCAGCAGTCGACCTCGGAGTTGCAGGCGAGCTAGTCATCCGCGGTGCGGAGGGTGCACGCAGGCGCCGCGCTGCTTATTTGCTGTAGACGTCGCGGCGATGGCCAAGGGTCACCACGACCACCAGCAGGACATCGTCGTGGATTGTATAAATGATCCAATAGTCGCCAACACGCACCCGAAAGCCCGGACGGCCACGCAAGGCGATGGCCTTGGGTGGCCTGGGATCGGATCCAAGGAGTGCGATAGCGCCTTGGATCCGATCGCGGTCGCTCGGGTGGACCTGTTTGAGGGCCCGAATTGCCGCAGGACGGACCTCAATCCGGTAGGTGGTCATGCCCAGCCAAGATCGGCTTTCACTTGGGCCCAGGGGATGTTTCCGCCCTCTTCGGCCATAGCCGCGTCGAACGCTGCGATGTCTTCGACTTCTTCCAGGGCATCGAGCATCTGCTCGTAGCGCTCCGGTGATACCAGAACGGCTGCCCGGCGCCCCCGGCGCTCAATGAATACCGGCTCGGATTCAGCCATGCTGAGGAGCTCGGGCAGATGAGCTCGCGCATCCGTGATGTTGATGGTCGACATTCGTTAAACGTACACCTAAGTGCACAAAGTGTACATGGGAGCCTTCGTGGAATAAAGAAGTGCCCGGAACCTCAACAGATGCCGGGAACTTCTTCGGCCGCAGCCGCCGTCCTTCATAAGTTATTCAGAAGCTGTGAGATGTAGATCTATTTGGAAGACCTTCCAACAGTTGACCGGGTAGAAATCTGCGACCAGCCGTCAAGCGAACTGGATCATGGTGGCCCGACTAATTGGAAGTTTGTGTCACCACTCCGTCGACCCGATCAGCAAGGGGCCGCGCTTAGCCGGACAGAGCCTAGTTCTCCTCTCGTTTGTGACCAAACGTCACCTCAACACCGCCAAGGCAACCTCAAGGTCCAGGCCGCCGGCCTGCCGCCCGCAGACCCTGTCCGTCACACCCGCGCAGGACTACGATTTTGCCTGTTGACCAAGCACACGGTGACCAGCACAGACGGGGGCAGACGCAGAGTGAGGAAAACGCTGTGACCGGAGGGACGAGGCTGAGCGGACCGCACTGGCGGCGAGTGGTGGCAGCCCTCGCCAACAACGACGCGCGGACCGCCTACGCGCAAATCGTGCTGGGCGCCAAGCCCCCCGACGTGGTTGCTGATCTGAATGACCAACGGCGAAACCGGGCCATCGCCGCTCTGCTTGAGTCAGGGCTCGTCGAACGGAATGCTGCCAACGAACTGGAGGCGTCTGAGTCGATCTTCCGCGACCTGCTCACGCAGCAACCCCGCCGACAGGCGCAGACCGGATTGGCTCGCTTCATGCGCCTGGGCAGGATCGAGAGGTATCCAGCCAACATGGCGGAACGGCGGGAGCTCCTGGCCTGGATTGTCAGCGAAGCCATCGAGCCGGGCGAACACCTAACGGAAAAGCAGGTAAATCAACGGCTCCTCAGTTATACCGATGATGTCATTATGCTGCGCCGCTACATGATCGACTTCGGACTATTGGAACGGACGCCCTCCGGCTCCTCCTACTCGCGGCACGACGAACCATAGGCTTCGAACTTGGCGTTCTCATAGCGTCAAAACCTGTCCGAGCGCAACAGCTTGGAAGAAGGTTGTATCCGGGCCCACGACGATGCACCGATCCCGTATGCTTCCACGCCCTGACCTACCCGCGCTGAACGACGATTCAGCCCCGGCGACCCGACCTCGCCAGCCTCCCCGCCTGTCGGGAAGACCGAGATTACTACCGCCGTCTCCGAGCCGCGCGGGAGTCCTGCGCCAACTGCTGTCGAGTCAGCAAGCGCCACATTCCCGGACCCACTGGCCGCCGAAGGTCACCGGCCGCGGGAGTGTCTAACGGTGGATCCAGAGTGGCCTGACACGCCGGCCGGTGCCTGGCAGGAAGGACTGATCGTGAGCGGAACCATGGATCCCATGACGACTGAAGTGGATCAGCAGGAGTTGGCGGGCCGGGGACGGCGGCGAAGACTGGCAGGCGTCCATCGCGAAAGCGTCCGGCACAATATGGGGGGCCTGGATGACTGAAGCCTCAACATTCGCCAAGGTTCTGCCAAGCATCGGCGCTTCCGGTTGAACAGCGCTCTGCTTCCACTTTAGGCTGACGGCAACCGGCGAGCCGGATCCCCGCCCGCACTGCCCGGGCCACACATGATTGGAGCATTACGCATGTCGATTGCAAAGAAGCTGGGCGCTGTCGTCCTGACCGCCGCCGTTCTCACCGGAGCAGGTGCCGGTGTGGCCAACGCGGCCCCGACCAAGTCCGCACACTCGGTCTCCGCGAAGGCGTCCGCAAAGGCCATCGAGGCGATGGCCAAGGCGGAGTTGAAGAAGCAGGCGGCCGCCGCGAAGCTTGCCGCGGTGAAGGCCAAGGTCACCGCCCTGAAGGCTGCCGCCGAGGCGAAGAAGGCTGCCACCGTTGCGGATGCCGCGCAGAAGCGCGCCGCCCAGGAGGCCAAGAAGATCACCAAGAAGGCCACCCAGGCGCAGAAGCGTGAAACCGCAGCAGCGAAGTCGGCAGCCGCAAAGGCAGCCGCTGACGCGAAGGCTGCAGAGGAAGCCGCCGCCGAAGCTGCGGAGGCCGCCGCCGAGGCTGACGCGGAAGCTGCCGAAAAGGCGGCAGAAGCCGCGGCAGAGACCTCTGTCGAGCCGGTGGAGGAGTCCGCCGACGCCTGATTCGTACACCACTGGTAACACCCCCTTCCGATGCACCGGCCGCCAGCAGGTGGCCTTCGGGAAGGGGGTGTTGCCGTGTCCCGACACTTTCGCCGCATCGCCACACACAGCGATTTGGAAGACCTTCCACGTGGCAGCACAGCAACTCCTGGGCTTGACCCTGCAGGAGCGTCGAGTAGGGGCCAGTACGTGGCACGAGTGGTTCTCCGGGCTCGAACTCGCGTCGCCGGGCGAGTGGCAAGAGATCGCAGCCTGGCTGGTGGAAACTGGACACCTCGATTCCGACCAAGGGATGCTCTTCATGGGGCCCGAAGCTGAGCGAAAGTACGGCGGCATCCACTACCGGGACCTCATGGCCGTTTTCACTGCGGACCCACAGGTAGCAATACTGCACGGTCGCGAGGAAATCGGCTCCGTTGACCCAATGGTGCTCCAGCGCAAAGTTGACGGTCCGCGGCTTCTTCCGCTCGGACGCATGGCCTGGCAGGTGAACTACGTCGATTGAAAGCGCCACCGCGCCTACCTTGAACCGTCTGCAAAGTCCGCCGACTCCAAATGGTCAAGCATGCCGCAGCCCGCGTCCTATGCCCTGAGCGATGCAACGCGGCGGGTGCTGCTCGGGGCCACTCCCGCCGGCGTGCTGCCGTCCAAAAGGGCCGTGACCAAGTTGGGCGAGCTGCGGGAAGAATGTGCACACCGGGTTTCCGGTAATTCCACTGTCATGATCCGTGAGCCGAACGGGAGGCTTCGCTGGTGGACATGGGCTGGAGCTCGTGCCAACGCCGTGCTAGTAGATCGACACCGCCCGGGTCGGCGAGGAATCCCCGGCACCCGAGGCGCAATAACCAGTCTGAAGCTCGTTAGTCAATCCCCGCGGCTAGGCTGTCCATATGAACGACACGGCTGCTCCGATCGCTATCCTCGAAGCATCAGCTGAGGGAGCTCGACGCGGATGCCGATTCGGTCAGGCAACACGAGCAGGAAGATGGCTACATGGCTGGAAGCTCACAAAGCGGGCCCTGCACGACTTCCCGTGCAGGGCCCGCTTTGGTGGCAGCCAAAGGACCAAAAGCCCAAATACGTTTGTCAAAGACTAAGTAATTGGCAGAAGGACCATGCGTTTGGCGATCTAAACCTCTGGTCGACCAGCCGTCCATTTGGAAGACATCCAACTAGACGATGCGTTTCTTCCAACTAGGTAGAGGTTCTTCCAACTAGGTCGACATCTCACAGAGAATGTGAGATGTAGATCTAATTGGAAGCACTTGCAACAACGAATCCGCGGAATGCCGCGGGGCGCCTGCCCGATGGTCTGGTCATAGTGGGCCGTTTAGTTGAAAGTTTGTAGCGCCGGTTCGTAGTTCGCCGAGTTGGTCTGCTGTGCCAACTTTCTGGCCTATTTCGGCGCACAAACTCCGGCACGGCGCAGCGGCGGGGCTAGAGACCCCGTGATCCTTACTGCGCAGATCTTGGTGATTGAGCTGCCGCGGAGATGTGGGACAGTGGGCCCTCTTAAAATGGGGGTCTACCGAAAGTAGAGATCAGCATGACCGCATCACGCAAGCGATTTACCCAGGAGTTCAAGGACGAGCTGTGCCGCGAGGTGATCAACACGTCCAAGCCGATCAAGGACGTGGCCACCGCGTACGGTGTCGGCCCCGAGACGCTCCGCAACTGGCTGGTCAAGTACCGCGAGGCCAACGGCGGCACGGAGGCGGATCTGACGGTGTCGGAACGGGCCCGGCTGAAGGAGCTCGAGCGTGAAGTTCAAGAGCTGCGGGCGGAGACTGCCTTCCTGAAAAAAGCCAGCGCTTACTTCGCGCGGGAGCAGCGGTAGTGAGCAAGTATGAATTCATCGATTCCCAAAAGGCTGAGCCCGCCAACCTGTATTCGGTGGTGAAAATGTGCCGCTGGCTGGCCGTCTCGACGTCCGGTTTCTATCACTGGGCCACACGTCCACAATCGGCCACGTCGGCCCGCCGCCAGGCCCTGACAGCGCGGATCCAGCACTACTTCGAGGAGTCCGACGGCACCTACGGCTACCGGCGCATCCACGCCGATCTCGCCGCGGAACAGACCGAGTGCTCGCCCGAGTTGGTGCGGCAGATCATGCGCCACCAGGGCCTTGTGGCCTGTCAACCACGCCCGTTCCGCATCACCACCGAGGCTGACGCTGAGGCAGCCGCGAGCATGCCCGACCTCGTCAAGCGGGACTTCACCGCCGACCGCCCCGGGGTGAAGTTCGTCGGCGACATCACCTATATCCACACCTGGCAAGGGTTCGTCTACCTCGCTACCGTCATCGACTGCTACTCGAAGAAAGTCGTCGGCTGGTCCATCGCCGATCACATGCGCGCCGAGCTCGTCGCCGATGCGCTCAAGAACGCCGCCGCTACGACCCGGATCGAGCCGCTCGCGATCTGGCACTCCGATCGGGGCAGCGTCTACACCTCGACCGATTTCAGGGCCTTGGTGGCCGGCCTGGGCATGCGCTCGTCGATGGGACGCACCGGCGTGTGCTGGGACAACAGCATGGCCGAATCGTTCTTCTCAGCCCTGAAAAACGAGCGTGTTTATCGGACCGTTTACGCGACTAAATCACAAGCGCGGAGCGACGTCATTCGCTACATCGAGGGGTTTTACAACAGCCGGCGCCGTCACTCCGCGCTCGGTTACCGGCGGCCCAACGAAGTCCACTATGGTTATCAACAGCCAGCCTTGGCAGCGTAGAAGAATCCACTAATTCCGCTGTCCGAAATCTCCGCGGCAGCTCAGATCCCTTCAGGGACGAGTACGAAGAGTCGGGCATGCGGCCGGGTCTGGCGGCGTGTGTATGAGGGCTGGCGGGAATACTGGCCGGTATCCATGAGGCACGGGCGAAGGTCCTGAGCCGGGTCGAGGCCCTTGTGGAGGCCCGCCCTCTTCATCCCGTCCTGACATCCAGCACCCGCGGCTTGACGAAAGACAACTGCGAAATCAGCGCCAGTCCCGCGCTCCAACGCCGTCCGCTGAGGAATTTTACTGACGCTGACCGGCTCGGTAAGCTCTGAGCGCATCTTCTCTGATCCACTTTCTGGTCAAGAAGACATCCAGAACACAAGACACGGCGAAGGCGATCCAAAAAATCCACGCAGGTGCGAGGACCGCAAAAACCAATGCCATGACTACAAGGATCACGGCACCAGAGGCATAGTTGTAGATCCGCCGCCCGGGAGTAGCTCCCAGCGCTTCTTGCCGCTCGCGAAAGTAGTTCAGCATGGCGCCCCCAAAAATCCATTCGGAATATTCCATCAGCGTATCGTGCACCGGCCGTGGTTCTACTGGCAGCTGCCCAGGGGAAGCGGCCGTCGGAGTCGGGACTCCGACGGCCGCTAGTCTAGTCAGTAGGCTTTGACGCGCTGTTCGACGATGAGGTGGATGAGGGCAAACACCCCGTCCTGGTCGATGGCCTGAAGCGCTGCGTCGAGGGCGGCCGGCACGTCCTTGTCCCGGGTGACCGTGATGCCGAAACCGCCGAAGGCCTGGGCCATGAGGCCGAAATCAGGGTTCTTCAGCTGCGTACCCGAAACCCGGGACGGGTAGTGGCGTTCCTGGTGGGTGCGGATGGTGCCGTACTCCTGGTTGTCCATCACGATGATGAGCGGCGTGGCTCCGTACTGGGCGGCGGTGGCCAGCTCCTGGCCGTTCATGAGGAATTCCCCGTCGCCGGCGATGGTGACCACCCGGCGCTGCGGGCTGGCCAGCGAGGAGGCGATGGCGGAGGGCACGGAATAGCCCATGGATCCGTTTCTGGCGCTGATCATGGAGGCGTAGCGCCGGGTGGGGAAGTACCGGTGCGCCCAGTTGGTGTGCTCGCCGGCCCCGAACGTCACCATGGCGTCCTCGGGCAGCCGCGGGACGAGGTTCGCCATCAGGGTGTCCATCTTTGCGGGCCCTACGCCCGGTGTGGCCGGGGGCAGGCTTGCGAAGGACGTCTGCTCGGCGCGCATCCGGGCCGTCCATGCTTTCCACTCGTCTTTCACGGGCAGGTCGATTTCAAGGAGATCCCGGACGAAGGCGTCCGGTTTTGCCACAATCTGCCGTGAGACCGGGCCGGAGCGGCCGCGCAAAGAGGGATCTATGGTGACCAGGAAGTTCTGCTTGTTCCAGTCCTGCCTGCAGACAAAACCGTCCGTGATCACATCGCCCGGGACCGTTCCGACGAAAACGAGCAGGTCGGTTTCCTCAAGCAGGTCGTACGTGGGGCGGGGGCGGCCGTAGCCGATCGGGCCCACATAGGACGGGGAGTCGAAGGGTACTGTTCCCTGCGTGCGCCATTCCGCGGCGGCCGGGATATGGTGCTTTTCGAGCCATCCGGTGAGCTGATCGGCCGCGTCCTGGGTCCAGTCGTTGCCGCCCGTGACAAAAAGGGGCTTCGAGGACTTTGCAAGGGCTGCGGCCAGTGCTGCGGCATCGGTGGTGCTCATGCCGCCCGTGGCCACCGGGATGGTGGGGTGCAGGGCAGGATCCACCAGTTGGCGGATGATGTCTTCCGGCAAGCCCACCACAACCGGGCCGGGCCGACCGCTCATTGCCGCGAACATGGCTTCGGCAACGATCTCGGACGCCCGCTCGGCGTGATCGAGGACCATGACGCGCTTGGCTCCTGTGTCGAACCAAGCCTTGATATCAAATTCCTGGAACGCTTCCCGGTCCCGGTGCGCAAACGGGATCAGCCCGACGAAGAGCAGCATCGGGGTGGAGTCCTGCCAGGCCGTGTGCAGGCCAACGTGGGCGTTTGCCGCGCCAGGCCCGCGGGTGACCATGGCCACGCCCGGACGCTGGTTCATCTTGCCGTCCGCTTCGGCCATGTAGGCGGCGCCGCCCTCATGGCGGCAGACCACGGTCTCGATGTCGGAACCGTGCATCCCGTCGAGGACGTCCAGGAAGCTCTCGCCGGGAACAACGAAGGTGCGTTCGACGCCGTGGGCCACGAGGGAGTCAACAATTACGTGCCCGGCGGATTTCAGGGTACCGCCGCCATTCAGGTTCGCCGGGATAGTCGATGGGACGGGCTGTACGGGGCCTTGGTTGATGGTGTCGCCTTCGAACGGCTGCGTGTCGGTTGCGGTCATGGTTGCTGCGGACTCCGTTGTCATCACTTCTTGTCTTCTCGGATTGGGTTGGGTTGGTTGCGTTGGGTGAGGGTGCAGGGCAGTTCCGCTGGAACCAGCGGAACGATTGGTGGTGCCTAGTCTGTTTCCGGTCCGGTGCAGAAGAAGCAGCCGTCCTCGCAACTGTCTGTCGCCTGGCTTTCCGTAGGCGAAGTGTTGGGACTCAGCGGATTTAGTAGCTTCATGGGGGCTTTCAGTCCTTTGGTGAGGGGATTGGGCAGCCGAACCGGGGGCGGTGGCAGGGTAATCGCTTAGCGGATTGGAGTCCGGTTGGCCACCACGGGGGCGGCGCCCGTATAGCCCTTCCGGGTCTCGGCGATCTCGTGGATCCGCTTCCGACAGGCATACCAGCCGGCCACCATCAGGGCAGAGGCCACGAGGGTCACCAGCAGCGTGAGCGGCGAATCGATGAAGACCATGATCAGCACGCCGAGCAGGAACAGAAGCGACAGATAGCCGGTGTAGGGCGCACCGAACATCCGGAAGGAGGGGCGTTCCACCCAGCCCCTGTCCGCCCAGCGCTTGAGCTGGATCTGGCACACCACGATGGTGGCCCACGTGACGATGATTCCCACCGAGGCCACGTTCAGCACGATCTCGAAGGCCTGCGCGGGCACCAGATAGTTCAGCGGCACACCCAGCAGCGAGACCACCGCCGTGAGGGCGATGCCGCCGTAAGGGACGCCTGCCCTGTTCATGCGCTGGGCGAACTTCGGCGCCGAGCCGGCCATGGACATGGAGCGGAGGATGCGGCCCGTGGAGTAGAGGCCCGCGTTGAGCGAAGACAGGGCGGCGGTGAGGACCACCAGGTTCATGATGACGTCCACGCCCTGGATCCCCAGCGAGCCGAAGAACGTCACGAAGGGACTCACACCCTTCTCGTAGGACGTGTACGGCAGCAGCAGCGCCAGCAGGATGACGGAGCCCACGTAGAACACGGCGATGCGGAACACCACCGAGTTGATGGCCTTGGGCATGATCTTTTCCGGGTTCTCGGTCTCACCCGCGGCCGTGCCCACCAGCTCAATCGAGGCGTAGGCGAACAGCACACCCTGCATCAGGATGATCATCGGAAGCAGGCCGTTGGGGAAGATGCCGCCGTTGTCGGAGAGCAGGCTCAGCCCGACATCCTGGCCGTCCACCGGCGTGCCGAAGATGACAAAGTACGTGCCGATGATGAGGAACGCCCCCAGCGCCGCCACCTTGATCAGGGCGAACCAGAACTCGAGTTCGCCGAAGACCTTGACCGAGACGAGGTTGAGGCAAAGAACCACCACCAGCGCGATCAGGGCCCAGGCCCACTGCGGCACCGCCCCCATCCAGGGGACGTACTTGCCGAAGAAGTTCATGTAGAGCGCGGCGGCCGTGATGTCCACAATGGTGGTGGTGGCCCAGTTGATCCAGTAGAACCAGCCGGAGATAAAAGCCGCCTTCTCCCCGAAGAACTCACGGGCGTAGGACACGAACGAGCCCGACGACGGGCGGTGCAGCACCAGTTCGCCCAGCGCGCGGAGGATCAGGAAAGCGAAAAAGCCGCAGACGGCATAGGCGATCACCAGGGACGGCCCGGCGGCGTTGAGCCGGCCGCCGGCACCGAGGAACAGGCCGGTGCCGATCGCGCCGCCGATGGCGATCATCTGGATCTGCCGCGCCTTGAGGCCCTTGTGGTAGCCGGCGTCTTCGGCATGGATCAGGGCATCCGGGGCATGGGCGTGGCCGCCGTCGGCCTCGTACAAACCAACCTCGTCATTGGGGTTGCTGGGCATGGGTGTTCCTTTCGACCTGTCAAAGATCTAAATGGGGGTACTAGCGGGAAATTGTGGGGACAGCTGGGGTCAGGTCAGAAGACTGACCACCCGGTGCGGTCGGACAGATCAGCGAGGGCCGCTGTCCCGGCCAGGGAATTGCCTTTGGAATCCAGCCGGGGGCTCCAGACGCAGATGGCGCACTCGCCGGGGACGATGGCCAGGATGCCGCCGCCCACACCGCTTTTCCCCGGAAGGCCGACGCGGTAGGCAAACTCGCCGGCCGCGTCATACATGCCGCAGGTCAGCATGATGGAGCTGATGCGTTTCGCCTCGCTCCTGGAGACGACGGTTCCCTGTGCTCCGCGGCCGTCCTGTGCGAGGAAGAGGCCGGCCTTGGCCATCTCCACGCAGGTCATCATGATGGAGCACTGCCTGACGTAGTTCTCCACGACCGATTCGGCGGGCCGCCGCAGGTTGCCGAAGTCCTTCAGGAAGTGGGCGAGGGCCAGGTTGCGGCTGCTGTTGGCGAGCTCACTCTTTGCGGCCACCTCGTCGATGAACGGACTCTGTCTTCCATTCTGGTGACCCACCTGACCGGCGAGGAAGCGCAGGACCTGGCCGGCGGCGTCGGGAAATCTTTCCATCAGGTGGTCCGTGACCACCAGAGCGCCCGAATTGATGAACGGGTTCCGCGGAATCCCGTGCTCCACTTCAAGCTGCACAAGGGAGTTGAAGGACGTTCCTGACGGTTCGCGGAGCACCCGTGACCAGAGCGCATCGGGGTCATTGGCGCTGAGCGCCATGGCCAGGGTGAAGACTTTCGAGATGCTCTGGATGGAGAAGGGAAGATCGGCGTCACCGGAGCTGAACACGTCCCCGGACGTGGTGGCCACCGCAATTCCGAAACCGTCGAACGGCGGCGATGACAGGTGGGGGATGCTGGCGGGAACCGACCCTGCTTCACTCCGGGGCCGGTGGCTGCGGACAATGTCATCCAGGACCAGGCCAAGAGGCGGCGAATCGAGTGCTGTCATCATTTCTTGCCCAGATGCTCCTTATGCGTGCCGGCCCACTCCTGTATGTGAAGGAGGGCGACCAATGAATGGCGGGGATCGCTGAAGTTCAGGCCGGTAACCCGGCTGACCTTGCTGATCCTGTAGTAGACGGTATTCTTGTGCAGCTTCATCCGCTGGGCGCATGCGGCCACATCCAGCGACGCCTCGAAATAAGCCCGAAGGGTTTCGGCCAGCTCGCCATCGTCGCGGAGGAGAGCCCAGAGGCTGCGATGACGGAAGGCCGAGGCCGTGAAGTTCTCAACTGCTTCGTGGAAAAGGATGTCCGTTTCGAAATCGTCCACAGTGGCCACAGAGACGTCCCCGGACCGCCGCATGCAGCCGAGCAATGCCTCCGTTTTGCGGGTCACCGAATGAATCGACAGCAGATCGGGGGCGATTGGTCCCACTGCTGCGAATGGAGTGATGCCAAGATGCTTGCTGGCGTCCCTGACGATGGCCTCGGCAACGCTTCGAAGTCCGGCCTCGGCGTTGGTGGACTGGAGCGCCGGGATGATCACGGCGGTGTCGCCGTTGAACTGTCCCACTATGGCTGACGGTTTGTAGGCTGCCGCATGTATGGACGCGAGGTTGGCGAGCTCCCCATGTTTGAGGGCTGCATCGTCTGCCTGCGCTTCAGCGGCTGACATTCCTATCAGCATCAGCGCTGTTGGGCGGTCCGCGGGGATTTTCTCGCTGTGGGCGCTCGCCGCGGCTTCTGCCGGACCCGAAAGGATACGGACAATCCTGTCCTCGCGCATGTGCACCGACTGCTGGTTGCGGTAGCGGATGAGCTCGGCTGACACTCGCGCAGCTGATCCGGTCAATACATAGTCAACGTCCGCGCCGAAGCCATCCCCTGTTTCCTGGAGCCAGATGTATCCCATAACGCGATCGCCTGCGAACAAGGCGGTCGCGACGCGCTCCCTCAGACCGTCCTGGGGCCTGGCCGGAACCCTGACAGGCAGGCGGGTTCGATGCAGTTCGCGGTAGGCACCAAGATCCTTGAGGAGAAGTTCGTATTTGCGCGGACCACGCCGGGCCAGAATCGATGCCTTACGCAGCTCGTCGATGTCGTTCGACACCGTGGAGTAGGCCAGGACCTTGTTGGCAGCGTCCTCTATGACAACGTGGCTCGACGTCAGGCGGGCCGTCGTCTGAGCAATGGCGAACAGGTCTTCTTCCAACAGCGTCAGCACTTCGCTCTGGTAGCTGCGTGGCTGAATCCGGTCCTTGGCAATTGACAGGAGCCGGTCCCAGTCCGCGGCCGGGTCCACCAGAAAGAGACCCGTTCCGGCAGCCCGGAGCAGCTCTTCAGCTTCCCCTAATTCCTCGGGACTGCCCTTGACGGCCAGCACCAGGGGAGGATTCGTCAGAAGACGCCGCAGCGCCGGCAACGCAGAGCGTCCGCGAACCCCGATAAGCAGGACGAACGCAGCCCCGCCGTCGGAAGTCTCGTCGTCGGCGTCAACGATCAGGAAGCGCTCGATCGGAGAATCGGCGCGGGACGGTCGAAGAATGAGACTGGCGAAACCCAGAGGGAGATCCGACAGGATGTCGTCCACTGTAGCTGCGGCCATGTGCTTCCTTCTGACATTTGACACCCGTCCGGACGGCTCTGTCCGTACACCCAATGCTATCCAGAGCAAAGCCCGGAAAGTATGTATACGGGCCTAAAACCAGCGGTGCCTTTTCGGTCCCGGAACCAATGCCAACCCGCTAAGGACGACGGCGGGAGCTTCCCGCCGTCGTCCTCATCAGTTGCAGCCTTCCGCGGCCAGTCGGGCCGCCTTACCCCGTGTCGGATATCAAGCGGTGAGCGCGGATTCCTGGACCAAGCGCTGGTCATGCAGATAATCGAACAGCTGCCGCAGGCCGAACGACCATTCCGGCAGCTCTTCCGCAGAGCCCACCCAGTTGACGAGAGCCCCGAGATGGCTGCTGCGGATGGTCACAACGTCGCCCAACTGCTGCGTGAACCCCTGCCCCGGCTCGTCCCTGTCCTGGGTCGGGGCGAAAAGGGTGCCTGTGAACAGCGCGAACCCGTCCGGGTACTGGTGGTGCTTTCCGAACGTCGCCGCCACGAGCTCTTCGAACGGCCGGCTGATCCTGGCGGTGGGGAAGCTCAGCTCGGCCGATGCACTCAGCGCACTCAACCAGATCGTGGATGTTGTGCGCGAGTCGATCCAGATCCACCAGACGGAGAGCACGAAGCGCGAGAAACTCAAGACGTATCGAGAGATCGAAGTCGCGCGGATCAAGGCATCCGAGAAGAATCTGCGGGAGTGAACCGTGCCGGGTTTGATGCCGCTTCCTTTTTTGTGAAGGATAGCGATTATGCCCAAGCGATACCCCCAGGATCAGCGTGAGCGTGCCGTGCGGATGGTCCTGGACCACCTCGGTGAGTACGACTCCGTTTTTGCCGCCTGTTCTGCCATCGGCCCGAAGCTGAACATCGGCAGGGAGTCCCTGCGCCGGTGGGTTCTCCAGGCCCAGGTCGACGCGGACGAACGCCCCGGCGTCAGCAGTGCCGATCAGGCCCGGATCAGGGAGCCGGAGAGCGAGAACCGTGAGCTGCGGGAGGCAAACGAGATCCTGAAGAAAGCCTCAATTTTCTTCGCGAGGGAGCTCGACCCTCGCCGCCGCAAATAGCCGGATTCATCGACGAACTGCGTGCCGATGGCCACGGGGTCGAGCCGACCTGCAAGGTCCTGCGTGAGCAGGGCGTGCAGGTTGCCCCGCGGACCTACCGGTCCTGGAAAGCCAAAGCACCCGCCGCCCGGACCGTCACGGACGCCGCCATCGTCAAGGCGCTAAAGGACACGGCGTAGACACCGGAATCCCTGTACGGACGGCGGAAAATGACCGCCTGGTGAGAATGTCAATCAGACACGAGCCCAATTTGCCCTGGTATCGCAGTCTGATCGGGGACCAAGCAGTGGCCTCATTCCCGCGTGGGTCAGGAACGTCAAACGCGCAGGGCACAACGCAGAGGTCGGTGGATCTCACCGCCGGTGTCTGGCACTGGATGAGCATCGGGGCGGACTGGCTTTCACAGCCTCCCCATAGGCAATCGGTGCCCTGTTCCCATGTGGGGAGCCCATGATCAGGGTATGAGCGCATGGAGAAGAAAAATAGTTCCCGGGCTGGCAGCCGTCGCGGGGTTTCTCCTGGTCGCAGCCGGCGTGGCCGGAATCGATGAAATGGCCAACGCCAAAATACCGGGTCTGGCCACCGGAACCGTCCAGACAACGACCATGAACACCGAGCCGGGGCTTGAGCATGTCCTTCTGGCTGGCCTGAACCAGGGCACACTTCCCGGTGGTTTCCCGAATGATGAACCCCGGGAAGACAAGTACGACGAAAACTATCTTGAAACACTCCACTTCCAGCCACGTCCCCCGGCCTGAGAACACCGGACCACCAGCAGGCCATCGATACCGGAACGAAGAACTTCATGAGCCGCGTCAAGGGCTACTGGTACTGCAGCACCGCGCTGGCCATCACTTGGGCTATGGTCCTGATGCTGGTTCTCAGCATTCGCGGACCGTCCGGTGAGCAACCCTTCCTGTTGGTCTTCGCCGGATACTGCCTCGGATGGGTTTCAACCACGATCGCGAGATAATTTTATCCCCCTCCTGCGCGCTGGGCCCCCCGGGAATCCTGGCTAGGAATCCTCAGCTGCGGTGCTCCCGGAACGCTCCGTCACTGTTCGAAATCGCGGTCGCTCATCGGCTGCTGAAGCCTGGCCAGTTGTGGCCAGGAGGGCCGAGAACTAGAAGTCCCAGTCGTCATCCTCGGTATTAACAGCCTTGCCAATCACGTAAGAAGACCCGGACCCCGAGAAGAAGTCGTGGTTCTCGTCGGCATTGGGCGACAGCGCCGAGAGGATCGCCGGGTTCACGTCGGTGACGGATGCCGGGAACATGGCCTCGTAGCCCAGGTTCATCAGCGCCTTGTTGGCGTTGTAGTGCAGGAACTTCTTGACGTCCTCGGCCAGGCCGACGGAGTCGTAGAGGTCGTGCGTGTACTGGACTTCGTTCTCGTACAGCTCAAAGAGCAGCTCGAACGTGTAGTCCTTGATCTCCTGCTTGCGCTCCTCGGTCAGGCCCTCGAGGCCCTTCTGGAACTTGTAGCCGATGTAGTAGCCGTGGACGGCCTCGTCGCGGATGATCAGGCGGATCAGGTCGGCCGTGTTCGTCAGTTTGGCCCGTGAGGACCAGTACATCGGCAGGTAGAAGCCCGAGTAGAAGAGGAAGCTCTCCAGCAGCGTGGAGGCCACCTTGCGCTTCAGGGGATCGTCGCCCTGGTAGTAGTCCATGACGATCTGGGCCTTCTTCTGAAGGTTTACGTTTTCGGTGGACCAGCGGAACGCCTCGTCGATCTCCTTGGTGGATGCCAGTGTGGAGAAGATGGAGGAGTAGCTCTTCGCGTGCACGGACTCCATGAAGGCAATGTTCGTGTAGACAGCCTCTTCGTGCGGGGTGATCGCATCCGGAATCAACGAGACGGCGCCGACAGTGCCCTGGATGGTGTCCAGCAGGGTCAGACCGGTGAACACGCGCATGGTGAGCTGCTGCTCGTCCGGGGTCAGCGTCGCCCACGACTGCACGTCGTTGGACAGCGGGATCTTCTCCGGCAGCCAGAAGTTGTTGACCAGGCGGTTCCAGACGTCCACGTCCTTGTCATCCTGAATGCGGTTCCAGTTGATCGCTTCAACGTGGCTAAGCAGCTTGACCTTCTCGGTCATGTCATCCCCTAAAAGTTGAGTTCTTCGTGAAGTTAAGCGTACGACGGCGGGCGGGCTCCCGCCGTCGTACTTCAGCAGATATCAACCGATATCGGTTACAACATACAGCTGACGCAGTTGTCCACCTCAGTCCCTTCCAGCGCGAGCTGGCGGAGACGGATGTAGTAGATGGTCTTGATGCCCTTCTTCCAGGCGTAGATCTGGGCCTTGTTGATGTCGCGCGTGGTGGCGGTGTCCTTGAAGAACAGTGTCAGGGACAGGCCCTGGTCCACGTGCTGCGTGGCAGCGGCGTAGGTGTCGATGACCTTCTCGTAGCCGATCTCGTACGCGTCCTGGTAGTACTCCAGGTTGTCGTTCGTCAGGTACGGCGCCGGGTAGTACACGCGGCCCAGCTTGCCTTCCTTGCGGATCTCGATCTTGGACGCCACCGGGTGGATCGAGGAGGTGGAGTTGTTGATGTAGCTGATCGAGCCGGTCGGCGGGACGGCCTGCAGGTTCTGGTTGTAGATGCCGTGCTCCATGACGGAGGCCTTGAGCTCGCGCCAGTCATCCTGGGTGGGGATGTGGATGTTCTTGAACAGCTCTGCGACCTTCTCGGTCTGCGGGACCCATTCCTGCTCGGTGTACTTGTCGAAGAACTCGCCGGAGGCGTACTTGGACTTCTCGAAGCCGCCGAAGGTCTGGCCGGTCTGGATGGACAGCCTGTTGGAGGCCCGGATGGCGTGGTACACCACCGAGTAGAAGTACATGTTGGTGAAGTCCAGACCCTCTTCGGAGCCGTAGTGGACCCGCTCGCGGGCCAGGTAGCCGTGCAGGTTCATCTGGCCAAGGCCGATGGCGTGGCTCTGGTCATTGCCGCGGGCGATCGAGGGCACCGAGGTGATGTTGGACATGTCCGAAACGGCCGAGAGGGCGCGGATGGCGGTCTCGATGGTCAGGCCGAAGTCCGGCGAGTCCATGGCCTTGGCGATGTTCAGCGAACCCAGGTTGCAGGAGATGTCCTTGCCGGTCTGGTCGTAGGACAGGTCATCGTGGTACGTCGTGGGCTGGCTGACCTGGAGGATCTCGGAGCACAGGTTGGACATGATGATCTTGCCGTCGATCGGGTTTTCCCGGTTCACGGTGTCCTCGAACATGATGTACGGGTAGCCGGATTCGAACTGGATCTCGGCGAGCGTCTGGAAGAACTCGCGCGCCTTGATCTTGGTCTTCTTGATCCGGGAATCGTCCACCATCTCGTAGTACTTCTCGGTGACCGAGACGTCGGAGAACGGCATCCCATAGACGCGTTCGACGTCGTACGGGGAGAACAGGTACATGTCCTCGTCGCGCTTGGCCAGCTCGAAGGTGATGTCCGGGATCACGACGCCGAGCGAGAGGGTCTTGATGCGGATCTTCTCGTCCGCGTTCTCGCGCTTGGTGTCCAGGAAGCGGTAGATGTCCGGGTGGTGCGCGTGCAGGTACACCGCGCCGGCTCCCTGGCGGGCGCCGAGCTGGTTGGCGTACGAGAAGCTGTCCTCGAGGAGCTTCATCACGGGGATGACGCCGGAGGACTGGTTCTCGATCTGCTTGATCGGCGCGCCAACCTCGCGGATGTTGGTCAGCGCGAACGCCACGCCGCCGCCGCGCTTGGACAGCTGCAGGGCGGAGTTGATGGAACGGCCGATCGACTCCATGTTGTCTTCGATGCGGAGCAGGAAGCAGGAGACCAGCTCGCCGCGCTGGCGCTTGCCGGCGTTGAGGAAGGTGGGCGTGGCCGGCTGGAAGCGGCCTTCGATGATCTCGTCCACCATCTGCAGCGCGAGCTGCTCGTCGCCGCGGGCCAGGTGCAGGGCCACCATGCAGACGCGGTCCTCGTAGCGCTCCAGGAAGCGCTTTCCGTCGAACGTCTTCAGCGTGTAGGAGGTGTAGAACTTGAAGGCGCCCAGGAAGGTCTCGAAGCGGAACTTCTTCTTGTATGCGCGGTTGTAGAGCTCGCGGATGAAGTTCATCGTGTACTGGTCGAGGGTTTCACGCTCGTAGTACTCGTTCTTGACGAGGTAGTCGAGCTTTTCCTCGAGGTCGTGGAAGAACACGGTGTTGTTGTTCACGTGCTGCAGGAAGTACTGGTGCGCAGCCTCGCGGTCGGCCTCGAACTGGATCTCCCCGTTGGGGCCGTAGAGGTTCAGCATGGCGTTGAGCTCGTGGTAGCCCAGACCCTTGTACGCGGCCGGCATCTCGTGCTTCTCGTGCTTCTCGACGGCGGTGGGCGCGTGCGAGCCCGGGCCCTCAGTTACTGCTGTGTCTGCGACAGTCGTGTCCAAAACTCTTCCAATCCTTGATGAACCCTGATGACGTCTTCCGGCGTCCCCATGAGTTCGAACCTGTATAGGTGGGGAACCCGGCATTTCGCGGCGATGATGCCCCCCGCCATGCAGTAGTTGTCCCCGAAATTCGTGTTCCCCGCCCCGATCACTCCGCGGATCAGCTTCCTGTTCCTCGGATCATTCAGGAAGCGGATCACCTGCTTCGGAACGGATCCCTCTCCCCCGGTGCCGCCGTACGTGGGCACCACCAGCACGTAGGGTTCGGCTGCCACGAGCGGGGCGTCCCTCGCGTGGAGGGGGATCCGGGCGGTGTCGATGCCCAGCTTCCTGACGAAGCGTGCGGTGTTCTCCGAGGTGGAGGAGAAGTAGATGAGGTGGCTGGTGGTCTGGACTTCCGTCCTGGGGACGGAATCAGCTGCCACCGGTGCATCGGCCGTTGCCAGTGCGGCTGGAGCCATGGAAGTCACCTCATCAAAAGCTAAGTTTCAGGCTACGGCGACGGCGGCAGCCTGCGCCAGTTCTTCGATCTTGTCCGGGCGGAACCCGGACCAGTGGTCCTGGTCCGTGACGACAACCGGGGCCTGCAGGTAGCCGAGGGCCTTCAGGCGCTCGAGGGCCTCGGCATCCTGGGAGATGTCGACGCTCTGGTAGGTGATGCCCTTCTTGTCCAGCGCACGGTATGTCGCGTTGCACTGAACACAGGCCGGCTTCGTGTAAACCGTAACGGTCATGGTTCCTGTCCCCTTTTTCTTGCTAAGTCTGTGGTGCTTGATAAGTCTGTGGTTCGTCCTGGTGCGCCGATCCGGGACAGGACTCCTGATCCGTTACTGGCCGTACCCGGCGAGCCGCATCCGCGCTGTGTTTTCCAAGCTCTGTTTTCCAAGCTCTGTCTCGCTAGATATCCAGCTGGCAGCAGCTCCGCTCGAACTGTATGTCGATACTACATGTAGTGCAAGAGCCCGGTGAGGACCCCAAGATGATGTATTACAAGTATGTCATTTTACCCACCTTTAATCCACAGGCAGGGGGGTTCAAAATGTCCGGATTTCTGCTGTTTTCGAGGACGAAATCCACACCCTGTGGAGTACTTAGCCACAATTAACCGGCCCGCGTGTCGCGGTGTGGACGGCGTGTCGCGCGACTGGGGAACAGTGCCGCCGGGTGGCGGCAAACACCAGTCGCAGTGTCCGGGAACACGAAAAGTCGGGCCCCGTGGTGAACTGCACTCCGAATGTTGGATTCCCCCGGCTGCTGTCAGGAATGACGGTTCTTGAGAGCTTCCGTTGGGGGCGCGGGCGGTTCCCGGCGCCGAAGGCCGGTGCCGTCGCCGCCGACGTCGGCCGGGGATACCGGCGACTTGCGGGGCCAGACGCTGTAGCTGAGTGCCCAGATGAACTCGATAACGACGATGATCCCGAGCACGCCATGCCAACCGGTGAGCGCTTCGGTGCGGACGGGATCACCGACCCACCAGGTGATTCCGGCGATGATGCCCGTGGCGATGAGGGCAGCTGCGAGAGTACGGGCAACGTCGGCCCAGCACTGCTTCGCATACTGCCACCCGACGGCCTTCACCGGCACCGCTCCGCCCGCGAAGCGGTGGGCGAAACGCGTATCTGCCCACGCGACCATGCGGTGGCCGTAGCTCACGGAGAATCCGATGTAGAGCGCCGCCAGCCCGTGATGCCAGGAGGCCGTGGCCCCGGAGGCCAAGTGCGCGGTGACCGCGAGCAAAAGCACCACGTCGATGAGCGGAGCGCCCACAGGACTGCTGTGCCGAGGCGCCGGGAACCGAGGAGGTACCGGGCCGCCAGTCCGCCCAAGATGGCGACCCAGAAGCCGATCTCACAGGCAATGATTACCGCGAGGATCACAGCGGTCCGTTCGGTTGATACGACTGTCGTCAAGTGATGAGGTTGCCGTGGGCTGGCCGCCTCAAGCTCTCTGGCTGAGACGACTATATCGGAGCCACTACAGGTCCCGGATCTCCAGTCCCCGGACCACGAAAAAGGCGCGCACCGGGTGGTGCCCGCCTTTCACGGAGAAACTGTCCTAACCGGCGACAGGCCTATCCAGCACGATCTGCTGCACGTCGAGGTAGCCGGTCTCGAAGCCGGCGCGGCAGTAGCAGAGGTAGAACAGCCACATCCGCTGGAAGATCTCATCGAAGCCCAGGCCGCGGACCTCCTCGGCGCGGGCCATGAAGCGCTCCTCCCAGAGCCGCAGGGTCTGCGCGTAGTGCTCCCCCATCGCGAGGCGTTCGCGGACCCGCAGGCCGGTCTGCTTCTCGGTGATGTCCTCGATGGCGCGGACGGACGGAATGACGCCGCCGGGGAAGATGTACTTGTGCACCCAGGTGTAGCTGGAGCGGGTGGCCAGCAGCCTGTCGTGCGCGATCGTGATGGCCTGGATGGCCACCTTGCCTCCGGGAGCGAGGACCCGCTCGATCGTCTGGAAGTACGTCGCCCAGTACTCGTAGCCCACGGCCTCGATCATCTCCACGGAGACGACGGCGTCGTACTCGCCCTCGACGGCGCGGTAGTCCTTGAGCTCGATCGTGACGGCATCGGCGTAGCCGGCTTCGGCGACGCGCCGGCGGGCGAGCTCCTGCTGCTCGCTGGAGAGGGTGACCGAGTAGACCGTGGCGCCGCGCTGGGCGGCCCGGAGGGCGAGTTCGCCCCAGCCGGTGCCGATTTCCAGCACCCGGGTGCCCGCGCCGACGCCGGCCTTGTCCAGCAGCCGGTCGATCTTCGCCTGCTGCGCGGCGGCGAAGCCGTCCCACGCGACGCCCGTCAGCGCCTCGCCCGATTCCAGGAAGAGCGCGCTGGAGTACGTCATGGTCTCATCCAGGAACGTCGCGAAGAGTTCGTTGGAGAGGTCGTAGTGCCGCGAGATGTTCGAGCGCGTGTTCTGCTCGGTGTTGCGTTCCTTGCGCGGCTGGCGCGGCAGGTAGAGCGCACGCAGTTTCTGCAGCGGCTCGGGAACGAGCGATCCGACGCGGGCGGCAAAGACCCCCATGACGGCGGTGAGATCGTCAGCGTCCCAGTCACCGGCCATGTAGGACTCGCCCAGGCCGATCAGGCCGCCGTCGCCGAGCCGGGCCGCGAAGGCCGCCGGACGGTTCATGATCATGACGGGGTACGTGCGCCCCGGCGTGGCGGCCTTGCCGAGGACGGTGCCGTCGGGGTACCGGACTTCGAGCGGAAGCCGGCGGACGGCGGCCTTGAAGATGGCGTCCGCGGCCCGGCCGGCCACACGGGCCTTAAGACTTGAGGGCACCGTGGCGATGCTTGGCCAGATGGCGGCGTCGACGGTGCTGGGCGCCTGGGGAACCGTGTACGGCACAGCGCCTTCGGGGACAGTGCCCGCGGGGACAGCGACGGGGCCCGCAGCCGGTGTGGCCTCGTGTCCCCGCCCTGCGGCGGATCCGGTCGCTTCGGTAATAGTCACTGGACTGCCTCCTGTGAGGGGTGGTTTGGTTTTTTGATGATGGGCAGCCGACGTGCCCACAGCTTGATGCCCTGCCAGCGGATCTGGGCGCTCACCCGTAGGGGCGCCAGCGGAACCGCGAGCGCGGCGGCGAGGATGTTCCGCACGGTCGCTTCCCGGCGTTCGCCGTCCACTGTGGCGATGAAGGGCTGGTGCCCAACACGTTCGAGGACGATCGACACTGCCAGCCGTTCGGCGGGTTCCGGAAGTTTCATCCGGTACTCGCCCGCGACCTCGTTGAACGGTGAGACGTAGAAGGCCTTGGGCACGCTGGCCCGGCCGGCGTCGTCGGTTTCCAGCACGTAGCAATGCCGTTCGCCGTAGGTGTTGTGGACCTCGGCGACGACGCAGCGCAGCTCCCCGGCGCCGTCATGGCACCAGAACAGGCTCAGCGGGTTGAAGACGTGCCCGAACACCCGGGCGCTGGCCAGCATGGTGATCCGGCCGCCGTCGAGCTCGATCCCCCGGGTGGAAAGGAACCGTTCAACGTTGCCCCGGAGGGTGCCCGCCGGGTCCCCCAGGTGGTCCGCAACGGAGACGCCGGCCAGCGGCTTGAGGAACCGGGGCACCGCAGGGAGCCGGTCGACGTCGACGTACCAGCTGTAGCTGCGGTAGGTGAAGGCGTTGCGCAGCGGGGTGCGCCGCACATGCGCGATGGAGGTGCGGTAGATGGCTGCCGGTGCGCTCATGCGCGCCCCGCGGAGGCGGCGTGCAGATCCGGGTCGATGGCAACGGCACGGTACTGCCCGTTGAGCGCGGCTGCAGTCTCGGCTGCAGTATCGTCCGAGGACGCGTCCCAGTCGCGTCCGAGCCGTGCTGCGGCCCGGACCCCGGACAGGGCGCCGTCCTCGTGGAAACCCCAGCCGTGGTAGGCGCCGGCGAAGGCCAGCCGGCTGTCACCGAGTTCGAGGATCTGCTGCTGGGCCCTGAGTGACTCCGGAGTGTACTGCGGGTGCTCATAGACCATCCGGTCCAGCACGGTGCCGCCGGCGATGAGTCCGGATTCGCCCAGGCTCACGATGTAGGGCCGGCCGTCCGCCGGTTCCAACCGCTGCAGGCGCGTCATGTCGTAGCTGACCAGGACCTTGTCCGGCCGGGCGTCGCAGGACGGCAGGCGGTAGTTCCATGAGGCCTTGGCGTTGTCGCTGGTGGGCAGCACGGCGGCGTCGCGGTGGAAGACCGTGTGGTTCACCGAGTACGGCATCCCGCCCAGGGCTGCCTGCTCCGCGGGCGAGGCATCGGAGAGCATGCGCAGCGCCTGCTCGGGATGCGTGGCGATCACGACGGCGTCGAAGGTCTCGGTGTGGAAGTTGCCGGTGTTGGATGTGCCGGTGTTAGAGGCGGCGGTGTTGGATGTGCCGGCGCCCTGCTCCGTGGTCAGCTCCACTCCCCCCGGGTGCCGGCGGACTGCCGTGACCGGGCTGCCGAGGCGGATGTCCGGCAAGGTGGCGGCGAGCTTGTCCACATAGCTGCGGGATCCCCCGGTGACCGTGCGCCACTGGGGTGAGCCGGCGACCCCGAGCAGGCCGTGGTGGCCCAGGAAGGTGAACAGGTAGCGGGCCGGGTAGGCCAGCGCGGTGGTGGGGTCGCAGGACCAGACGGCGCTCACGATCGGGGTCATGAAGTGCGAGATGAAGTAGCGGCTGAACTTTTCGCGGGCCAGGAACTCGCCCAGGGTCAGCTCCGTCGCCGTCGCCGTCTCCGCGAGCAGGGCACGGGCCCGGCGGTAGAAACGCATGACCTCCACCATCATCAACAGGTACCGGCCGCGCAGCAGGGTGGACGGCCGGGGAATGATCCCGCGGCCCTTGGCCCGGGCACCGGCGTATTCGAGGCCGCAGCCGTCGCAGCGGATGGACATGCTCATTTCCGAGTCCTGGGTTTCCACGCCCAGCTCGGCGAAGAGCCGCAGCAGCGTGGGGTAAGTCCGCTCGTTGTGGACGATGAAGCCGGTGTCGACGCCGAGGACGGAGCCGTCGGCCTGCGGCACGTCGTGGGTGTGGGCGTGGCCGCCGAGCCTGGCATCAGCCTCGAAGAGGGTAACGCTGTCCTGCCGGTTCAGGACGTAGGCGGCCGTCAGTCCTGCCACACCGCTGCCAATGACGGCGATGCGCCGGCCCGCCGGGATCCCTGCTGCTTGCGACACTGATCTGCTCCTGTTTGGCTTTGCCGAATGTTGGCTCGCCTAAATTTGGCTTGCCGAAATCGTCCTGGTGAATCGTCTTATGGGCAATTCGTAACCACGGGGCAGCCGGATGAGTGTGAATTCCCAGCGGCCGCCCTCCCAGGGATTCTCCGGCATGAACCGCGCCGCGCCGTGGAGCATTCCGCACGTGTCCCGGCGCGGCCGGGCAGGGACAGCGGCGGCCGGGACGGCCGGATCGGCACGGATATGCCAGAATGAAGCGGGATTTCAGCTCCCGCCTCACTGCAGCCACTGAAGGGCAGCCCTTGATCAACCCCGTCCATCTGCGGACCCTCGTTGAAGTGATCCGCCTGGGTTCCTTCGCGGCGGCCGCCGGCAGGCTCGGCTACACGGCGTCGGCCGTCTCGCAGCAGATGTCCGCCCTCGAACGCGACACCGGGGTCACCCTGTTCCAGCGCTCGGCGCGCAGCATCCAGCCCACCGAAGCCGCCGTCGTCATGACGCGGCATGCGGCCAAGGTGCTCACCGACATCGAAGCGCTCATGGCCGCGGCCTCCCGTACCCAGGACTCCACGAGCCAGGAGCTCCGGCTCGGCATCTTCCCCAGCCTCGCCACCTATGTGCTGCCGCGGATCCTGCAGAACCCTGCGTGGAAGAAGCTCGGGATCGATCTCCGGGTCTCCGTGGCTGAACCCGCCCAGACCATCCAGGGCCTGCGCACCGGCGGCGAACTCGATGTGGCCCTGGTCTACCAGGTGGGCCAGTCCGGGCTCGCCTGGCCGCACACCGTGAACCGGCAGTGGATCGGCGACGACGACTTCCGGGTGGTGCTGCCTGCGGCGTGGGGCATCGGCACGGATTCGAAGGTCGCCGCGGACCACCTGTCCGACATGCCCTGGATTGTGCACCACCCGGGCACGTCCGACGCGACCGTGATCGAGCGGCTCTTCGCCAGCTGCAATCTGCACCCGCGGGTGGTGGCCTACAGCGACGACTTCCACGCCAGCCTGGAGATGGCGGCGGCCGGGCTGGGCGCCGCCCTGGTTCCCGAACTTGCCCTGCTGCACCGCCCGGCCGGGGTGGTGGTCCTGGACGTCCCGGAGATCCGGCTGGCCCGCAACGTCTTCGCCCTGCTGATCAACGAGAAGCAGACGGCCAAGGTTCAGCTGTTTGTCGAGCTGCTCGCCGACACCATGCACAAGCTCGGGACCGACTAGCCGGCGTCGGCCCCCCAACTGACCCGCAGTTGTTGTCGTTTTAAGCCCTGAGAACGACAACTATTGCGAGCCACTTGGGCGCTGATGATCCGGTGCCTGGTCCCGCTGTACGGCGGGTAGATCAGTTCCAGGGGCGGTCAGCATCCGGCGCAGATTGCGGAGCTGCTCCAGCCGCCAGGCCGGTCCGGTACCGGATAAAACCTTAGGGATGCTGGAATGGAGCGGTTTTCAGGACTATGTTGAAGATATGAACAAGGTAGCGAGCAAGCACTTCGGAGACGTCGAGCTCAACCACGGAAGGGACCATAATTTCACCGCCAAGCACGAACTGGCGGGTCATCCCGTGGAACTTGACCTGAATGTCAACGCGCATGACCGCTTCGACGAAGCCGCCATGCGCAAGGTTGACTACCGGCTGCGCTTCCTGCCTGAACTCGTGGACCAGGTCCGCGAAATGATCGCCGAGGAACTCGAGCAGGAGGGCACCAGCCCGCAGGAGTACCGGCACTTCCATTGCAACGCGATCAAGGACGAGCAGCTGCAGAAGGTGTTCGGCGTCCCGGACAAGAGCCAGCTCACCGACGAGGTCTTCCTCAAGGCGCTGAAGCTGGGCCACGTGGGCATCTTCCCCGGCCAGCCGGAACGCTACTTCGTGCTGGACTTCACCCTCGGCGTGCACTTCACCGACGAGGTCCTGGTGGCCTCCGCGGACGAGGACGGCGTTGTGGACGACGAGATCGTCTGGGAGTCCTGACTCCGCCGCGGTCCCAGGACACAGCTCACAGCACGACGCCGGCCGGTCACCTTGCGAGGTGACCGGCCGGCGTCGTACGTGCTTGAGCGTGCTACTTAGCCGCTTCCAGCAGCTGCGCGCGGACCGTCCGGGTGGCGTGGACCAGGTTGCGCAGGGACTCCTCAGTCTCGGCGTAGCCGCGGGTCTTCAGGCCGCAGTCCGGGTTGACCCAGAGCTGGCGGGACGGAACGTGCTTGACGGCGGTGCTGAGCAGTTCGGTGACTTCCTGCTCGCCGGGGACGCGCGGCGAGTGGATGTCGTAGACGCCCGGGCCCACGCCGCGGCCGAAACCGTGGGACTCGAGGTCGTGCACAACCTCCATGCGGGAACGGGCGGCCTCGATCGAGGTGACGTCGGCGTCGAGGCCGTCGATCGCGTCGATGATGGCGCCGAACTCGGAGTAGCACAGATGGGTGTGGACCTGGGTGCTGTCCCCGGCGCCGGCCGTGGACAGGCGGAAGGACTTCACGGACCAGTCCAAGTACGCGGCCTGGTCCGCCCGGCGCAGCGGCAGGAGCTCGCGCAGGGCGGGCTCGTCCACCTGGATGACCTTGATGCCGGCGGCTTCGAGGTCCGCGATCTCGTCCCGGAGGGCGAGGGCCACCTGGTTGGCGGTCTCGCCGAGCGGCTGGTCATCGCGGACGAAGGACCACGCCAGGATGGTGACCGGACCGGTGAGCATGCCCTTCATCGGCTTGTTGGTCAGGGACTGCGCGTACCTGGCCCATTCCACCGTGATCGGGGCGCTCCGGGTGACGTCGCCCCACAGGATGGAGGGCCGGGTGCAGCGCGAGCCGTACGACTGGACCCAGCCGTGCACGGTGACGTCGAAGCCTTCGAGGTTCTCGGCGAAGTACTGGACCATGTCGTTGCGCTCGGGCTCGCCGTGGACCAGGACGTCGAAGCCGAGCTCTTCCTGCAGCTCCACGACGCGCTTGATCTCGTCCTTCATGAGCTGCCCGTACTGCTCCGTGCTGAGCTCGCCCTTGTTGGCGCGGGCCCGGGCCGTGCGGATTTCGCCGGTCTGCGGGAAGGAGCCGATGGTGGTGGTGGGCAGCGGCGGCAGGTGCAGGGCCTCGGTCTGCGCGGCCTCCCGGACGCCATACTCGGAGCGGCTGAAGTCGGCGTCGGTCAGCGCGCCGGTGCGGGCCCGGACCTCGGCGCGGCGGACGCCCTGGGCGCCGGCGCGGTCGGCGATGATGCGGGCGGCTTCATCGATGGCCGGCTGGACATCCCTTGACGGGGCGCCGGTTGCCGGATCGGTCAGCAGGCCGGCGAGGGTGACAACCTCGGTGGCCTTCTGGTCGGCGAAGGCCAGCCAGCTGCGCAGCTGCGCGGACAGCTGGACTTCCTCGTCGACGTCGTGCGGGACGTGCTGTGTGGAGGTGGAGGTGCTGACGGCCAGCCTGGCGACTGACTTCTTCAGTTCGGCGATCTTCTTCGCGGAGGCCGCGAGATCGTTGCGCCAGATGTTGTGGCCGTCCACGACGCCGGCAACGAGGGTCTTGTTGCCCAGCGCGGCCAGGGCCGCGGCGGACGGGACCTCGCCCTTGAAGACGTCAAGGTGCAGTGCATCGATACCGGTGGCGGCAAGGGTGCCCAGCTGGCCGTTGAGCGCGCCGTAGGGGGTGGAGACGAACAGCTGCGGGCGGCTCGCCGCGCCGGAGAGGGCCTCGTAGGAACGTGCGACGGCGGCCTGGATCTCGACTGCGGGGATGTCCTGGTCCACCACCAGGGCGGGTTCGTCCAGCTGGACCCAGCTGGCGCCGGCGGCGGCGAGCTTCCCCAGCAGGGCGGTGTAAACGGGCAGGACGTCCTCGAGGCGGGACAGCGGGCTGAAACCGGCCGGGGCGTCGTCGGAGGCCTTGCTCAGCAGCAGGAAGGTGACCGGGCCGACGAGGTACGGGCGGGTCTCCACACCGTTGGCGAGGGCGTAGGCGAACTCCTCGACAATCCGGTTGGAGGTCAGCGCGAAGGACGTCTCCGGACCGATCTCGGGGACGAGGTAGTGGTAGTTGGTGTCGAACCACTTGGTCATTTCGAGCGGCTGCTGGTCCTTGGTGCCGCGGGCGAGGGTGAAGTAGCCGTCGATGTCGAGCTGGCCCTCGGCGTTGAGGAGCTTGCCGAAGCGGGCCGGCACGGCGCCGAGGTGGGCGGCGGCGTCGAGCACCTGGTCGTAGTAGGAGAAGGTGCCGGGAACGGCGGCGGCTTCGGTCAGGCCCAGGCCCTGGAGGCGCTTGGCGGTGCCGAGCTGGATTTCCTTGGCGGCGGCGTCCAGGGCGGCGGCGTCGATCTTGCCGGCCCAGTAGGCCTCGACGGCCTTCTTGAGTTCGCGGCGGCGGCCGATGCGGGGGTAGCCCAGGATCGAGGCGGAGGGGAAGGGGGTGTTCACTTCAGTCATGGGAAGTCCTTGGTGTTGGTGGTTCGGTGCGGAGGGAAGTTGGTGGTGCCTAGCTGGCGAGCAGGCGGCTGGCAGCGCGCCGCGCGTTGTTGTGGCGTGATGCGCTTTGCCGGTGAGCGCGGTGCGGACGGGGCAGCGCGAGTTTGTCCAGCACCTCGAGGGCGCTGGCGTGCTCGTTGAAGGTGTAGAGGTGGATGCCGGGGGCGCCGGCAGCCAGGGCCGCGTTGGCCAGGTCCACGGTGGCGCTGACCCCGATCCGGTTGCGTTCGGCGTCGGTGTCCGCGGCGGCGAGCCGTTCGATCAGTTCCGGAGCCGGTTCCACCCCGGTCAGTTCGCCCAGCCGGGTGAGACGGCGGATGCTGGTGAGCGGCATGACGCCCGGAATGATCGGGATGGTGACGCCGGCCCGGCGGGCCCGGGTCAGGAGGCCCGCATACTGCTCGGTGTGGAAAAAGACCTGGGTGATGGCGAAGTCGGCGCCGGAGCGCTGCTTGGCGAGTAGCACCTCGACGTCGTGGGCCTCACTCGGGGATTCCGGATGCCGGGTGGGGTACGCGGCCACACCGACGGCCACCTTGCCGGCGCACAGCAGGGCCGAGCGGCGCTGCTCCACGCGGCGGATGAGCTCGATCAGGTCCTGGGCGTAGCGCAGCGAACCCTCGGGCGGGGTGGCGCCGTCCTTGGGCTGGTCGCCGCGCAGGGCCAGGATGCCGCGCACGCCGACGTCCAGCAGCTCGCCGATGATCTCGGCGAGCTCCTGCGGGGAGTTGCCCACGCAGGTCAGGTGGGCCAAAGGCCGGAGCGTGGTTTCCTGCACGAGCCTGTTGATCAGTTCGACGGCGTTGTCACGGTTGGAGCCGCTGGCGCCGTAGGTCACGGAGACGTAGTCCGGGTCCGTGGACTCCAGCTCGCCGATGGTGGTCCAGAGCGATTCCGCAGCCGCGGGCGACCGCGGCGGGAAGAGTTCGTAGGACAGCGCGACGGGCGCTGTGACCGCCAGATTGGGATGGGTGTCGATAAGGCTTGGTGGAGACATTTGCGTCCTTGGCTGTGGACACTGACGCCGGGATGCCGGACACCGGATAACCGGAAACAGAAACGGAACACCGTCGTCAGTGAATTGAGTTTGGGGAACACGGAGAAAACTTCGGCAGGACGCAGCCGCGACTGTTACGCCTGAAACGAAGTTATCCGTGAGCAAATGTCAGGCCCACATGGGGGCACCCACACCCTCCTTGGCCGCCGTGTGGCTGGCCTTCAGCGGAGGATCGCTGACACGTTACCTCGGTAACTTGTATAGAACTCTAGGGCGCGCGGCGGGGGCATTCAAGTCCGCCGCCGAATTAAGACGCGGCTTTACGCGACATGGCGGGTCCGGACAGAATTTTGTTCGCGGTTTGCACCGATAGCGTGAAAACGCGGAGCCTCGCTGCGTCCCGCCTTGGATGGGAGCCCTCCCCATTGCGCGCGTGCGGGACTATCCTGTTGCCATGATCCAGCTTCCAGCCAGCTACCAGGAATATCTCGCCGGCAAGAGCGAGAGCTTCGTCAACACCGTACGGCCCATTCTGATGCAGTCCGCGGCGGACAGGTCACAGGGCGTCCGGGTTCTGGTGCTTCCGCACGGGCACCAGGCGCATCTGGACGAGACCATCCCGTTTGGCACTGTCATCGAGGACATCGACTGAAACCAACCCGGACTGAAACCTACCCGGACTGAGGCCGGCCCCCGGGAGGAGGCCGGCCCCTCGGGCAGGCTACCCCTCGGGCATGCTACCCCTCGAGCAGGAGTCGCCGGGATCGCGGAGCGAGCGTGTGCTCGAGCACGAGGCAGGCCGCGCCGACCGCGCCGACGTCTTCGCCGACGCCGGTGCCCACCACCTCGATGGCGTGGATCTTCCGGGTGGCGCTGTTCTCCTCGACAAGCCCCGGGACCAGCTCCAGGTATGCCTGCGAGAGGCCGGTCCAGAACGGGCCGCCGAAGACCACCCGGTCCACGTCCAGGGTGTTGGTGACGGCCGAGATGGCGCGCGCAACAAGCACGGCGGATCGTTCGATGATGTCCGTGGCCACCTGATTCCCGGCGTAGGCGGCGGCGCAGAGTTCCGCGAAGCTCTCCTGGACCGCGGGGGCACTTCTGTCCTGCCGTGAGCCGTCCAGGACTCCGGCCGCCTCGGCCTGGGCCACCAGCACCTGCGGAATGCAGGAGGACTTGACGCAGCCGCGCTTTCCGCAATCGCAGGGCGGGCCGTCGGGGTCCACGGTGATGTGGCCGATCTCGCCGGCATTTCCGGAGGTGCCACGCACCACTTCGTCGTTGAGGACGATGCCGCAGCCGATCCCTGTCCCCATGTACATGAACACGAAGCTGCCGGCACCGCTCGGGCCGCCCGCCCAGGTCTCGGCGACGGCCGCGCTGGTCACATCCTTATCCACCAGCGTGGACAGGCCGGTGGCCTCGGCAAGGGCGTCCCGCAGCGGGACCCGGTGCCAGCCAAGCAGGAGCGGCGGGTCAACGACGGTGCCCTCCTCGAGGTCAATGGGGCCCGGCGATGCGACGCCCAGCCCGGCGATCTTGGCGGGGTCCACGCCGGAGTCCTCGACCAGCCGCTTGATCTCGGCAGCAATGGTCTCGATGACGGCACCGGGGTCCGTGCCGGACGGCGTCGTGATCCTGGAGCGCTTGACCACGGCCCCCAGCAGGTCCAACACCACGAAGGTCAGCACGGCAGGGTCAAGGTGCACGCCCACGGCGTACATGCCGGCCGGGTTGAGCCGGAGCATGGTCCGGGGCTTCCCCGGGCCGGTGCCCGCCTTTCCGGCCTCGACGATCAGGCGCTGGTCCAGCAGCCGGCGCGAGATGTTGGAAATGGTCTGCGGCGACAGGCCGACGATCCGGGCCAGCTCCACGCGGCTCAGTCCACCCGGGGAACGGCGGATGGCGTCCAGGATGACGGTGAGGTTGAAGTCGCCCATGCGGGGCAAATTTGTTCCGCGCCGTGGCGAGGCCTGGCGGATCTCAGTCACTGATTCCCCTCAACGTTTTCGGCTAAGCACTGCTTATTCCAGAATGGTACGTCACGCACCTGTTGCAGGCCGCGCACCGGCTTCACACTCCGGCAGATTTCCGGACGCTCGCGGCCACGGTGAATTTCGGGTTCCGCCCGACCTCGCGGGTTGGACCGATCAGCCGCTCCAGCGCGGGCCGGTAATGCAGGTGGCTGTTGTACACCGTCCACAGCTCCCCGCCCGGCGCGAGGACCCGGCCCGCGGCCTCGATCAGCTTGATACCGGCACCGGCATGGACCGCGGCGCCGATGTGGAACGGCGGGTTCAGCAGGATCAGGTCGGCGCTCCCGGCCGGGAGGGAACTCATGGCGTCGTCCTGGAGCGTCTCGATCTGCTGCTGGAGTCCGTTGGCACGGGCCGTGGCCCGGGCGGACTCGACGGCGGCCGCGGACTGGTCGGTGGCGATGACCCGGGCGCCCGGGTTGGCCCGGGCGTACGTGGCCGCGAGGATCCCCGTGCCGCAGCCAAGATCTATGGCGTGGGCGGCGGACGGCATCCGGGGCAGGAAGTCCAACAGGAACCGGGTGCCGATGTCCAGCCCGGTCCCGGCAAAGACGGCCCCGTGGGCGCAGACCGTCAGTCCCAGCTCGGCGTTGTCCGCGGCGACGGGGAAGGGCGGGCCGGCAGTGACCGGCCTCGGGCCGCTGGCCCGCAGGATGCGTGACTTCTGCCGGGCGAGCTGGGGCTGGACCTCGCCGAAATAGCGTTCCAGCACCGCGTTCATGCCCAGGCTCATGTGTTTGACCCGGCCGCCGGCCAGCAGCACGACGTCGGGAGCGGCGTACCGGGCCACGGCGTCGGCGATTTCCTCCAGCTCGGCCAGGGACCTGGGCAGCTGCAGCAGCACGGCGGTGGACCCCTCCAGCAGCGCGGCGCCGAGCGGGAGTTGTTCGAATCCAGCCGCGATGCCCAGGGCATCGGCGTTGTGGCGCAGCGCGCGTTCGCCGGTGACGAGGTCCTGGTGGACGCGGACCGGCCAGGTTCCGGTTGAAGCGGCGACGGCGTCCAGGCCGAGCGCCCCAAGGGTCAGCGCGCCGTAGCGGTCCCCCACGACCGCGAGCCGGCTTCCGGGCGTCAGCGTTCCTGCCGCGGTGTCCAGCAGGAGCTTGTCCGTCGCGTCCCAGGCCTGGAGGCTGGCTGCCTCAACGTCCGGGAACCTCCGCAGCTGAGAAAAGAGCGATTCGAGATTGTTGTCCGCCACGCGCGAGCTGCCGCCTTGTAAGTTCGGGATTGTCTGTTCAGGCTTGTCTGTTCAGGCCTGTTCAGGCCTGGGTCTTGAGGGCCCCAAGGGTTCAGTGCCTGTACCAAACGTATCCTGCTCCGTGAGCATATTGAGGATGGCGGTCACGGCAGCCCTGCCTGCCCGGTTGGCGCCGATCGTGGAGGAGGAGGGGCCGTAGCCGACCAGATGGACCCGCGGCTCCGAAGCCACCTGGGTGCCGTCCATCGCGATGCCGCCGCCCGGACCCCGTAGGTGCAGCGGCGCGAGGTGATCGAGCTCGGCGCGGAAGCCGGTGGCCCACAGGATCACGTCGGCGGCCAGGAAGCTTCCGTCGGCCAGCCGCACGCCGTCGGGCTCGATCGCGGTGAACATGGGACGCCGTTCCAGCGCGCCGCGGGCGGCCGCGGCGCGAAGGGCCGGGGTCATGATCAGTCCGGTCACCGAGACGACGCTCTGCGGCGGGAGGCCCTGGCGGACGCGCTCCTCGACGAGGGCGACGGCGTCGCGGCCGGCCTGCCGGTCGAACCCGGCGTCCCGCCACACCGGTTCGCGCCGCGTGAACCACGTCGTCGTGGTGAGTTGCGAGATCTCGTCCAGCAGGCCGACCGCTGAAATGCCGCCGCCGACCACGATCACATGCTGGCCCCGGAACTCTTCGGCCGAAACGTAGTCCGCGACGTGCAGCTGACGTCCGCGAAAGCCGGAGCGCCCGGGGTAGATGGGCCAGAACGGCCGGGTCCAGGTGCCGGTGGCGTTGATCACGGCCCGTGCGGACCAGTCACCCCGGGAGGTTGAAATCCTGAGGCGTCCGGCCGGGTCGCCGTCCTCCCGGCGGACGGCGTGCACTTTGACGGGCCGTTCGATGGCCAGTCCGAGCTGGTCCTCGTAGCCGCCGAAGTAGCGGCTCAGGAAGCTCGAGCTCGCCTCCTCCAGGTCGACGGAGGGCTGCGGAATACCGGGCAGATCGCTGATGTTGTTGACGGTCGCCATCCGGAGGCTTTTCCAGCGGTGGCGCCACGCCCCGCCGGGGCCGTCCTCGGCGTCGAGCACGAGGTAGGAACGGGCCGGCGCTGCGGGGGCCGGTTCCCCGGCGGCGTCAGTACCCGGGGCTTCCGTTCCCGCGGCTTCCGTTCCCGCGGCTGCAGTTCCCGCGGGGACGAAGCCGCGGCGCTGCAAGTGGTAGGCCGCCGAGAGCCCGGCCTGGCCGGCGCCGATCACGACGACGTCGGCGGTCCGCGCCATGACTTCCGGCTTCTCAGGAATGGTGGGCCCCGCTCAGATTTTTGTTGACGACGCTGGACTTGAGCTGCAGGGGGCCGACGCCGTCGACCCTGCAGTCGATATTAGCCGTTGCTACCTGGCGGGCCTGGCGGCGCGGCGTGGCAGGCGGGGAAACAGCAGAGGCCCTACTCAACGAGTAGGGCCTCTTCGGTGGAGCTGAGGGGACTCGAACCCCTGACCCCCTGCATGCCATGCAGGTGCGCTACCAGCTGCGCCACAGCCCCGAAACATGCCTGGGAAGAACCGTCTTCCCGGAAGCAACCTGATTATCTTAAACCACATTTCCCGCTGACGCGAATCGGCGCGCCGGGCTGCAGGAAATGCCCGGACCAGCCGGAACTATCCGGATCCGGGGCACAAAAAAATCCGCCGGAATCTTTACGATTCCGGCGGATGATCTTGTGGAGCTGAGGGGACTCGAACCCCTGACCCCCTGCATGCCATGCAGGTGCGCTACCAGCTGCGCCACAGCCCCGAATTTTCGCTGCTCCGATTCCGTCAGCTTACGCTGCCGGCTCCGGCTTTCGTCCGGATCTCTCCGAAGCAACTCAAATATCTTAGAACAGCCTTTCGGAAAATTCCAAATCGGGCATATTCACGCTTTGGTCTGAAAGCTGCGCCGGGCTGTTACTCCGTTTCGGAGGCGGCAGCGGCTTTGGCGGACGCGTCGTCGCCCAGCTGCAGGTCCACCACGGGGCAGTCCTTCCAGAGGCGCTCCAGGGCGTAGAACACGCGGTCTTCCTCGTGCTGGACGTGGATGACGATGTCGCCGTAGTCCAGCAGGACCCAGCGGCCACCGGAGCGGCCTTCGCGGCGGGTCGGCTTGAGGTCGAACTTGGTGAGTTCTTCTTCGATGCCGTCAACGATGGCGTTGACCTGGCGTTCGGACGGTGCCGAGGCGATCAGGAAGACGTCGGCCAGGGCCAGCCGCTCGCTGACGTCAAGGGCAACAATGTCGTCGGCGAGTTTCTCCGACGCAGCTCGCGCTGCGTGGCGGGCTGTGGCGATGGATGATTCTGTTGCAGTCACGGGACTCCTTGTTGGGGTGAAAAGCTCTGGTGAAAATGCTTGGGGGTGAGGCTCAGGGGCGCAGCTTGCGGGACTAGCTTCCGGGATTAGCCTGCGAGGCCGGAGATGATCAGCGTGATTCCGACGATCAGCGCGAGAACGCCCAGGGCCAGCACGCCCAGCTGCAGCATGCGCAGGCGCCGGGCCCGGCCGAGGCCGGCCGTGGCCGCGTCGAGGGGATCGAGGCCGTAGGCAGTGTTCGCGGCCACCGGGCCCCTGCCGGCGAACTCTTCCTCCGACGCCGGCGGGGCCGGGCTGGCTGCGGCCGGTTTCGCCCGCGTAGCGATTCCGGACGCGGCCCTCGCGGCAGCCTCTGCACGGGCCAACACGCCGGCACGGCCGGTCCCCGGGACTGAGCGCTGCCGGGACGAGCCGGGACGGCGGCTGCCGGACTTCCGGGGATCTTCAACCCGGGGCCCCGGATTGGTGACGACCGGAACGTACGACGTGGCAGGGCGTTTCATGATGGGCCGCTCCACGCCGGGGACCTGCTCAAATTCCAAGGGTGTGACCATGGCCAGGTTGCTGGCGGTCGAGGGAGCGTTCTGCGGCGGTGCCGGCTGGCTGTTCTGTTCGGCCAGCTTCTGCTTGGCGGCGGCCCGGCGGTTGAGCACCGCGGCCCGCTCGGCCAGGGCGATCTGCTCAGCCAGCACATCAGGATCGACCGCCCCCGGGTCGGTGGCCTCGATGTGCTCCATCTTGGCCAGCTGGTTCTGAGCCTGCTGGGCCAGGAGTTCGCGTGCGGCCAAGGCCTGCTCGACGGTCATCCCCTGAGGTGGCTGGTCCGCGGGACCGGGCCTGCCGGTGCCGTCCTTCTTGCCGGTGTCCTTCGCGGCCTCGCCGGACACGGGCTTGGCCGCGGGCTTGGCCGCGGGCTGGCCAACTACCGGGGTGGCCCGGGTCCGCGGTGACGCGGGGACAATCAGGTTGGCCGCGGTGGCGGGCGCGGTTTCGGCTGCCAGTTTCAGCAGCCTCAGCTGGCGCCGGGTGGGCGGACCGCCGCCGGCGAGGTGACCCTCTTTTTCGGCGAGTTCCTTGATCGTGCGGAGCGCGGCGCGGTCCCTCGCGCGGGCCTGCGAGGACCGTTCGGAGCCGCCGGGGGTCGGCACCGAGTCCACGGGCCCGTCAGCTACCCTCCGGCTCCGCCCCGCGGTGTCGGCCTGCGTCGGTTCGCCGGGATCAACCGGGGTAGCCGGCCTGGGCGTTGCAGCCTGCGCGCCCGGCTTATTTGTGGCAGCCTCAACCTCGCCGGGAGCCGCGTTCCCCGGCTCCTGGCCCGCTTCCAGGCGTTCATCTCTAGCCTGTCGCAATTCGCGACGGCTGCGGACGGGTGGCTGTTCCTGACTCATTGCAAACTCATTCAGTGCTGGCTGGTTGGCTTTTTTCGGTAGCCCGGCTGTACCGGGCGGCTTCGTTCTCCGCTTCGATGCCGGCGGCACTTCCCGCCGGGTCCGCCGCTGTGCCCGCCACGGGGTCCGTGTCGCCGTCGTACAGTCCATACTTGGCGATGTACTGGACCACGCCGTCGGGCACGAGGTACCAGACCGGATTTCCGGCCGCCACCCGCATGCGGCAGTCCGTGGAGGAGATGGCCATGGCCGGGACTTCGAGCAGGCTGACGTCTTTCCGGCCCATGCCGTCCAGCACGTGGCCGGGCCGGGTGACGCCCACGAAGTGCGCGAGCGACCACAATTCGTCGATGTCTTTCCAGGAAAGGATCTGGGACAGTGCATCCGCGCCGGTGATGAAGAAGAGATCGGCGTCGGGGCGGAGCGTGCGCAGGTCTCGCAGCGTGTCGATTGTGTAGGTGGGTCCGGGCCGGTCCACGTCCACCCGGCTGACGGTGAAGCGGGGGTTCGAGGCCGTGGCGATGACGGTCATGAGGTACCGGTGCTCGGCCTCGCTGACCTTTCTCGCGGTCTTCTGCCAGGGCTGGCCGGTCGGCACAAACACCACTTCGTCCAGGTTGAACTTGGCCGCGACCTCACTGGCCGCAACAAGGTGGCCGTGATGGATCGGATCGAACGTGCCGCCCATCACACCCAGACGCAGGCGGCGTTTGGCGCCGCGCTGCTTCACGGAGGCGGAAATATCAGTGGCCTTGGCCGTGATCGTGCTTGTTCGGGTGCTGGCGGTGCGGATCCGAGTGCTCGTCGACGGCCTCGTGGCGCCTGCCCAGATTGGAGTAGGACAGCGTGATGAACATCAGCACGAGGAGGATACCGAACATCGAGCCGCCGATCACGAACGGCGGTGCAATGAGCGGCGCGAGTTCCTCGTGCCCGGATTCGCCAGCGGCGGCGATGATTGTGGCGATCTGCTGCGACAGCATGTTCTCCCCTAATGACTTTAAAATTTGACGACGGCGTTTGTCCCCGCCGTTCCGGACTTCTGTTCCATGTTACAGCGTTGCTACGCCCTGATCTGGCCCTCGCCCTGCACGATCCACTTGGTGGTGGTCAGTTCGGTCAATCCCATCGGGCCGCGTGCGTGCAGCTTCTGGGTGGATATCCCGACCTCGGCCCCCAGGCCCAGCTCGCCGCCGTCGGTGAACCGGGTTGAAGCATTCACGATCACGGCGGCGGAATCGACCTCCGCGATGAAGCGCTCGGCGTTGGCGAGGTCGTTGGTCAGAATGGCCTCGGTGTGTCCGGTGGACCACGTGCGGATGTGCCTGACGGCGTCGTCCAGGCTGTCCACCATGGCCACGGCCAGGTCCAGGTCCATGTATTCGGTAGCCCAGTCCACGTCCGTGGCGGGCACCGAGTCGACGGACGCCGGCAGCGCCGCGCGGATCCGCGCGTCGGTGTGCAGGGTGACGCCGGCGGCGCGTAGGGCGGCGGCGACGGCGGGCAGCGCGGTGGAGCCCGAATGCACCAGCAGGGTTTCCACGGTGTTGCAGACGCTGGGTCGCTGGGTCTTGGCGTTCAGCAGGATCTCCACGGCCATGTCCTCGTTCGCTGAGGCGTCCAGGAAGATGTGGACATTGCCCTCCCCCGTCTCGATGACCGGCACCGAGGCATTCATCACAACAGACTGGATCAGTTCGCGGCCGCCGCGGGGAATCAGGACGTCCACCCTGCCCCGGGCGCGCATCAGGACGTTCGCGCCTTCGCGGCCGTACGGGTCCACCGTCTGCACGGCGTCGGCCGGCAGGCCAACGGATTCCAGCGCGTCGCGGAGGATGGTGACCAGGGCGGCGTTGGTGGCGGCCGCGGCGGTTCCGCCACGCAGGATGACGGCGTTTCCGCTCTTGAGGCCCAGCCCGGCGATATCCACCGTCACGTTGGGCCGCGCCTCATAGATGGCGGCGACGACGCCCATCGGCACGTTGATCTGGCGCAGCCGCAGCCCGTTGGGCAGCGTCTGGCCGCGCACCACATTCCCTACCGGATCCGGAAGGGTGGCGAGGTTCTCCAGGGCGGCAGCGAGGGCCTTGACCCGGGCGTCGGTGAGGGTGAGCCGGTCCAGCAGGGCGGCGGAGGTGCCGTTGGCCCGCCCCGCGGCAACGTCCTTGGTGTTGGCGGCCAGGACCTGGCTGGTGCGCTCCAGCAACGCGGTGGCGATTGCCCGCAAGCCACGGTCCTTCCAGGCGCGGTTGGCGCGCGCCATCCGGCGGGCGGCGTGGCGGGAGCGGTCGGCGATGGCGTGGACGGCGGCCTCGACGTCGGCTGCTCCGTCTGCACCAGAAGCCTGCTCCGAAGTCGCCGCAAGGGCCGCCGGAACCTCGCGGGCGCCTGCCGACGGTCCGTCCGCAGGGATCAGGCCTTCGGCAAACAGCTTCTCGGCGAGCACGGCAGATCGGGGGGTCAGGGCCTCAGTCATGCTTCCAGTTTAGGCGAGCGGGAAGCTTAGACCAGCACCAGATCGTCAACATGAACAACTACGCGGTCATATCCGCGGCCCAGGGTCTTGCCGAGTTCCCTGGTGGACCGGCCGAGCATCTGCGGAAGTTCGTCGGCGGCGTAGTTTACCAGTCCGCGGGCGACCACGGTGCCGTCCGGGGATACCATCTCGACGGCGTCGCCGGCTTCGAAGGAGCCGTGGACGGCGGTGATGCCGGCCGGCAGCAGGGAGGTGTGGCGGTCGCGCACGGCCTGGACGGCGCCGTCGTCGAGCACCAGGGTGCCCTGCACCGACGCCAGGTGTGCCAGCCAGAGGAGGCGGATCGGTTTGCGGGAGCCGTTGACCGAGAACCAGGTTCCCACATCCTGGCCCGCCAATGCGGCGGCCGCATTGGACGTGGAGGTCACGAGGGCGTGGATTCCCGAGCCTGCGGCGATCATGGCCGCCTCCACCTTGGTGACCATTCCGCCGGTGCCGATCCCGGCCTTGCCGGTGCTGCCGATGGAGACGCCGTCGAGGTCGTGCGGGCCCGTGACGTGCGGGATCCGCTTGGCGCCGTGCGAGGGCGGACCATCGTAGAGGGAGTCGACGTCGGAGAGGAGCACCAGCGCGTCGGCGCGCACCAGGTGCGCCACGAGGGCCGCGAGCCGGTCGTTGTCGCCGAACCGGATCTCGTGGGTGGCCACGGTGTCGTTTTCGTTGACCACGGGCACGACGCCGAGGTTCAGGAGCCGGTCCAGGGCCCGGAAGGCGTTGGTGTGCTGGCTGCGGCGCATGAAGTCGTCGGCCGTCAGAAGCACCTGGCTGACCGTGACGCCGTGGGCGCCGAAGGCGTGCGTGTACCGGGCCATCAGGAGGCCCTGGCCCACGCTCGCCGCGGCCTGCTGGGTGGCGAGGTCGCGGGGGCGCTTGTCCAGCCCGAGGGGGGCAAGCCCGGCGGCGATCGCACCGGAGGACACCAGGATGATCTCCGCGCCCTCGTTGCGTTTGTGCGCCAGGGCATCGGCGAGGTCCGTCAGGGCCTCTTCCGAGATGCCGCCCTTGATGCTGGTCAGCGAGGAGGAGCCGACCTTGACCACGATCCGGCAGGCTCCGGACAGTACTGAACGGTCCGGAGCCGGACGGTCGTGGGCCGCACGGTCAGGGGCCGGACGGTCCCGGGCTGCACGGTCCGGGGTGACCGATGAACCGGGCACGATGACGGTTTTACTCGTCATCTGCTGCGCCCAGTCCACTCTCCTTGAGCGGCTTGGCGGCCCGGCGTCCGCTGACGGATTCGGTCCAGATGCCGGCCTTGCGCTCGGCTTCGAGCTCGGCGCGGGCTGCGGACTTGGCCTCGCGGCGTTCTACCTGCTCGTCGCGCTTCTGCCCACGGGTCGGGCGGTCGCCGATATCGGCGAAACGCACGTCGGTGCCGCGCGGGGATGCCAGCAGTTCGGCACCGGCCATCATGGTCGGCTCCCAGTCGAAGACGACGCCGTCGTCCTCGCCGATGACCACCGTGTCGCCCGGCAGGGCGCCCTGCTTGAACAGTTCGTTTTCGATGCCCAGCTTGGCGAGGCGGTCGGCGAGGTAGCCGATCGCTTCCTCGTTGGTGAAGTCGGTCTGCTTGACCCAGCGCACGGGCTTGTCGCCGAGCACGCGGAACAGCGGCTCCAGGTTCTTCTCCTCGCGACGGATCTTGAAGCCGGATTCGTTCACCGCGCGGGGCTTGAGCACAGGGGCATGTACCTTCGGCGGCGCTGCGGCGACGGCGTCGCGGGCGGCCTTGACGATCTCGCCCATGGCGAAGCCGAGCTGGCGGAGTCCTTCGTGGCTCGTGGCGGAGATCTCAAAGACCCTGTAGCCGCGGGCTTCGAGTTCCGGGCGGACAAATTCGGCCATGTCCTTGCCGTCCGGCAGGTCCACCTTGTTCAGGGCGACGAGGCGGGGGCGGTGGTTCAGCGGCACCACTTCGCCGTCGGAGCCGGCAAAGCTCATGTCCACGGCGTACTTCTCAAGCTCCGCTTCGATGATGGCCAGATCGGAAAGCGGATCGCGGTCCGATTCGAGCGTGCCGCAGTCCAGCACGTGCACGAGGGCGGCGCATCGCTCGACGTGGCGCAGGAAGTGGTGGCCGAGGCCCTTGCCTTCGCTGGCGCCCTCGATCAGCCCGGGAACGTCTGCGATGGTGAAGCGCACCTCGCCGGCCTGCACGACGCCGAGGTTCGGGATCAGGGTGGTGAAGGGGTAGTCGGCAATCTTGGGCCGGGCCGCGGACATGGCGGCGATCAGGCTGGATTTGCCGGCGGAGGGGAAGCCCACGAGCGCGATGTCCGCGATGGACTTCAGTTCCAGGACGACGTCGCTGGATTCGCCTTCGATGCCGAGCAGCGCGAAGCCGGGGGCGCGGCGCTTCTGGGAGGAGAGCGAGGCGTTCCCGAGGCCCCCGATGCCGCCGGCGGCCGCGATGTATTCGGTGCCTTCGCCCACGAGGTCGGCGAGCACCTGGCCGTCCTTGGACTTCACCACGGTGCCCTCGGGCACCGGAAGGATCAGGGTTTCGCCGTTCTTGCCGCCGCGCCAGTCGCCCATGCCGGGGCCGCCGTTGGTGGCGTGCCGGTGGGGGGCATGGTGGTAGTCGAGCAGGGTGGTGGTCTGGGGGTCAACGCGCAGGATGACGTCGCCGCCGTTGCCGCCGTTGCCGCCGTCGGGACCGCCGAGGGGCTTGAACTTCTCGCGGTGAACGGAGACACAACCGTGGCCGCCGGTACCGCCGGATACGTGCAGTACTACCCGGTCTACAAAGCTCGCCACGTGGATCTCCTCAGTGCTGTTACCTGCTCAGTGCTGTTTCCTGGACGTCCAAAGACACCAGGATGATTGTAATGCGGTTAAAACACCGGTGGAGCGGACCAAATGGCCCGCCCCACCGATTTAGAACTTGTTGCTACTCTGCAGCTGCAGCGGTCACGATGTTCACAACGCGACGGCCACGACGGGTGCCGAACTGGACTGCACCGGGGGCCAGGGCGAACAGGGTGTCGTCCCCGCCGCGGCCGACGCCGGCGCCCGGGTGGAAGTGGGTGCCGCGCTGGCGGACGATGATCTCGCCTGCGGAAACTACCTGGCCGCCGAAGCGCTTGACGCCGAGGTACTGGGCGTTGGAGTCACGACCGTTGCGAGTGGAACTCGCGCCTTTTTTATGTGCCATCTGAAATGCCTGCCTTCAAAAATTCTGGGGAATCTGCTGGAACCTGAACAGTAACGAAGAGTTACTTGATACCGGTGATCTTGACCTTGGTCAATTCCTGACGGTGGCCCTGGCGCTTCTTGTAACCGGTCTTGTTCTTGAACTTCTGGATGACGATCTTCGGACCACGAAGGTCTTCGAGGATCTCAGCCGTAACCGTTACCTTGGCCAGGTCCGCAGCAGCAGACGTGATCTTGTCACCGTCTACCAGGAGCAGTGCGGGCAACTCAAAGGTGCTGCCGGCTCCACCGGGGACGCGGTTCAGGGTAACGAAGTCTCCAACGGAAACCTTCTCTTGGCGGCCGCCTGCGCGGACAATCGCGTACACCACTGGGGAACTCACTTCTCTCGACGTTTATTACTAGATTTGCGTGCGGAACCTGGTCCAAATTGTTTGGCTGGCTCACGCTGTGCCTCTACGCCGGTGGATTCCCCGGGGGAACCCATGAGCTATCCCGTGGACAATGCCATTCGATATCGAATGACGTGTCCTCAAGGTCATAACCCAAGTGTTGGCGTAAGCACCGAAGATCTAGACTACGCTAATTTTGCCTTCGGCCGCAAATGAGGCTGGTTCCGGAGGGGCCGCACGTGATGGACGCAACTCGATCAAGACTTCATGCAATCAAGACTTCATTCAATCAAGACTTCACTCACTCAAAACAAAGCGGTCCTGCAACGACTCCCGGAACCGTGCCCCACCATCGTACAGGCTGGCCGGGGAGGCCGTGCTCAGGCGTGCAGCCTCGGCGCGTCGAAGAACTCGACCTCGTACCGGGCCGACTGCCGGAAGGCCACCGCCATGGCGTCCCGCTCGCTGGCGGAAGCGCGCCGCGCCGCCTGATCCGTCAGGGCGATGGCCTGCCGCGTCGCCGCGGCAAAGTCCTCGTCGGCGTAGGTCCGCAGCCATTCGGCGTAGGGATGACCTTCCGGGGCGCCGGCCGCCAGGAACTGCGCGTGGAGTGTTGCGCCCACCTCGGCATACAGCCAGAAGCACGGCAGGGCGGCCGCGATCAGGACGCCGTAGCTGCCGGAGACCGTGGCGGCCAGCAGATGGTCCACGTAGGATTTCGTGACCGGGCCCAGCTGCACCTCCACGGCCCGTGTGCTGAGCCAGTTCCGGTGCAGCTCCGATTCGACTTCGAGGCACTGCTGCGCGGAGCGGGCCCAGAAAAGCTGTTCGGCTTCGGAGGGTGCGATGGCCGCCGCCCGGGCCAGCACCCGCGAGTAGCCGTTGAGGTAGAGGGCGTCCTGGGCCAGATAATAGGCGAAGTCCTTCTCGGCCAGCGTGCCGTCGGCCAGGCCCTGGATGAACGCCAGGCCATAGATCGCGTCCAGGTCCGCCGCGGCACTGTTCCCGAGGGCAGCGGTGAACTCCCCCTCGTCCGGAACGCGATGCCCGGTATTCACCTGGCCCGTGCCACCCTGGTCTTCGGTCAGATGCTGCACGTGGTGGAAATGGTGCACTGGACCGTTGCCCGTTCCGACGTCGAGGCGGTCCGAGGTCCGCAGCGCACCCGCTAGCCAGGGCTTGACCTCGCGCAGCGCCGCCTCCCAGTCCCCCACCCGGGCCTGAACCGTGGCCAGCGCCGAGGACAAGGAACATCCGGTGCCGTGGCTGTTGCGGGTGGGCACCCGTCCGCCGGTCACCACCACCGTCTCCTGGCCCAGGAGCCCCGCCGTGTTGACGAGCGCATCGGGGCAGCCGTCGTCGTCGTTGTTGTTGTTGCTGGGGTAATCACCGCCGGCGCTGCGGCCCAGATGTCCGCCCTTCACGAGTACCGTCGTGCCGGTCAGGGCGGCCAGCCGTTTGCCCTGGTCAAGGGCCTCGGCCCAGTCGGCTGCGGCGGGTTCCCGGAGAAGGATGGCCAGTTCGGCGAGGTTGGGTGTGACCAGGTCCGCGAGGGGCAGCAGCGCGTGCAGGGCGGCCTCCGCCGTTTCCCGCAGGAGCCGGTCGCCGCTGGTCGCCACCATCACCGGATCCAGGACCACGACGCCGGGCCGGGCCTGTTCAAGCCAGGCGCGGACGGCAGCGATCACCGTGGCGTCCCCCAGCATGCCGATCTTGACGGCGTCAATGCCGATGTCCTCGCTCAGCGCGTCCAGCTGGGCGGTCAGGAACGACGCCGGCGGAACGTGGACGGCGCTGACGCCGCGGGTGTTCTGGGCTGTGAGGGCGGTGATCGCGGCCATGCCGTAGCCGCCGTGCGCGGCAATGCTTTTCAGGTCGGCCTGGATCCCGGCGCCGCCGGAGGGGTCCGAACCTGCAATAGCCAGCACCCGCGGGATCCGGCGCCCGGCGGGACGCGGCACGGAGGGCAGAAACGATGAAGGCAGAACAAGTGAGGGCAGAACAAGCGAAGCCACGAGAGACATCCCTTCGCCGGTGCTAACCGGACAGGTTCGACGGGTTTGGATCTCAGCCGGCTCCATGCGCGGCACCCCGTGTCAGTCCTCCAGCTTAGCCGTATCGCTTAACGAAGTCGCGGGGGCGGCCCGGGACTCGGCGTATTGCTACGCCGGGTCCCGGACCGCCCCCGCGGTCACGCGGAACTGTCCCGTGCTGCCCGGTGGTTAGAGCTCCGAAGCCGGGACGCCGACGCCGAGGATGATCGGCTCGTTCGCTGCCGGCTTGGCTGCCGGCTTGTCGGCGGTCATGGCCGGGGCCTTGGCCTCGTGGACGGATCCGGCCGCGGCCGAGGTGGTTGCCTCGCGGTGCTCCACAGACGTCTCATTGGCTGCGCCCTGGGCGCGGCTCGCGCTCCTGTTGCGGCGGACGCGGCGGCCACGCGTGGTGCCAGCGTCAGCGTCGGTGTGGATCCGCGCCGGGGCAGGCGCTTTGGACGATGCAGGCGCCAGTGCCGGGGCCTTGGCAGCCTGGGTCCGGTCCACGGCGGGCCGGGCTTCATCGGCTTCGCCCAGGTTGGCGAAGGCCTCGGTCAGCAGGTCCAGGGTGAGGGCCGGAGACGGTGCCTCGTCGGCGTGCTCCACGAACGGCAGGGCCACCTGCTCGCCGCCGAAGGTCAGCACGGCCGCGGGACGTCCGGCTGCCTCCTCTGTCGCGGCCAGCCGCGCGGCTGCCTCGACGGCGGCCTGGCGGGCCCCGGCGTCGCTGGCAGCGGCTGCCTCCCCGTCGTGGAGGTGCGCGGCATGCGCGGCGGCTGCGATGTTCGCCAGGGCGGCACGGGTCGCCTCTGCCTTGGCATGACGCTCGGCCTCGGTGGGCTCCGGATGGACGGCTGAGGGTGCCGATGGGGCGTACTCCGGCATTCCCTGGCCGCCCTTGCCGCGGCGGCGGCTCTTGCGTTCGGTCCGGGGGGCCGGCAGGTTCTCGGTCCGCGGGACATGGTGCTCGGCGGCCACCACGTTGGCGCGGCGGTGCTCCACCGGCTCGTCGTGGGTGACGATGCCGCGGCCGTCGCAGGCTTCACACTGCTCGCCGAAGACTTCCAGCAGCCCGGTGCCCATCCGCTTGCGGGTCATCTGCACCAGACCCAGGGAGGTCACCTCGGCCACCTGGTGCTTGGTACGGTCCCGGCCCAGGCACTCCACCATGCGGCGCAGCACGAGGTCACGGTTCGATTCCAGCACCATGTCGATGAAGTCGATCACGATAATGCCGCCGATATCGCGGAGCCGGAGCTGCCGGACCACTTCCTCGGCCGCTTCCAGGTTGTTCTTGGTGACGGTTTCCTCGAGGTTGCCACCGCTGCCGGTGAACTTGCCGGTGTTGACATCCACCACGGTCATGGCCTCGGTACGGTCGATCACGAGGGAACCACCGGAAGGCAGGAACACCTTGCGGTCCAGCGCCTTGTGGATCTGCTCGTCGATCCGCCAGGCCGAGAAGATGTCCGCGTCCTTGGTCCACTTCTCGAGCCGGCCCACCAGGTCCGGAGCCACGTAGGTGACGTAGGCCTCGATGGTGTCCCAGGCTTCCTCGCCGGAGACGATCAGCTTCGAGAAGTCCTCGTTGAATACGTCACGGACCACCTTGATGGTCAGGTCCGGTTCGCCGTAAAGCACCTCGGGGGCGAGCACCTTGGTCGACGTCGACTGGCTCTCGATCCCTTCCCACTGCGCGCGCAGCCGGTTGATATCGTGCGTCAGTTCTTCTTCGGACGCACCCTCGGCCGCGGTCCGGACAATGACGCCGGCATTTTCCGGCAGGCGGTCCTTGAGGATCCGCTTGAGGCGGTTGCGTTCGACGTCGGGCAGCTTGCGGGAGATGCCCGTCATGGAACCGCCGGGAACGTACACAAGGTAGCGGCCGGGCAGCGAGATCTGGCTGGTGAGGCGGGCGCCCTTGTGGCCTACCGGGTCCTTCGTGACCTGGACCAGCACGGAGTCGCCGGACTTCAGCGCGTTCTCGATCCGGCGCTGCTTGCCTTCGAGGTTGACGGACTCCCAGTTCACTTCGCCGGCGTAGAGCACGGCGTTACGGCCGCGTCCGATATCCACGAAGGCAGCTTCCATGGAGGGCAGCACGTTCTGGACCTTGCCCAGGTAGACGTTGCCGATCAGGGAGTCCTGCTGGGTCTTGGACACGAAGTGCTCGGCCAGGACGCCGTCTTCGAGGACGCCGATCTGGATTCTGTCGTCGCGCTGACGGACGATCATCTGGCGGTCCACGGATTCACGGCGGGCCAGGAACTCGGCCTCGGTGATGACGGTGCGGCGGCGGCCGGTGTCGCGGGATTCACGGCGGCGCTGCTTCTTGGCCTCAAGCCGGGTGGAGCCCTTGAGGGACGTGACGCGGTTGTTGACCGGCGCCTCGGTCTGCGCGCGCGGTGCACGGACGCGGGTCACCGTGTTGGGCGGATCGTCGTCTCCCCCGCCGGTCAGCTCCAGGTCCTGGTCACCGCGACGGCGGCGGCGACGGCGGCGCGAGGTCACACCGTCCTCCAGCGTCCCCTCGGAGCCTTCTTCGGTTTCCTCGGCTTCCTCGCCGGAGACCTCGGTTTCGGTCTCGGCGCCGGGCTCGCTGTCGGCTCCCCTGCTGCTGCGTCCGCGGCGTCCGCGGCTGCGGCGGCGACGGCGGCCGCTGGCGTCTTCGCCCTCGGCCTCTTCGCCTTCTTCATCTTCGGGCTCTTCGGGCGCGGCGGCAGCCGGAACCGGGCGCACGACGACGCTCAGATCCGGAGCCTGGAAGATCATCGAGGTGACCGCTCCCGGCTCGAGGAAGAGCGAGGCCGCCGCCGAGGCTGCTTCGGCCGGGGTCTCTGCGGCGGCACGGGTTTCTGCGGCGGCAGTGGTTTCTGCAGCAGGGGTCTCTGCGGCGGGGGCTGCTTCGGCAGGGGTTTCCGCGACGGCCGGCGTGTCGGCAGGCTCTGCCGGGGACACGGCAACTGCTTTGGGTGCCTTGGCGGGGGCCCCGGCCGCTGGCTCTGCTTCGGCCACCGGGGCGGCGGCCTTAGCTCGGCTGGCGCGACGCCGGACGGGCTTTTCTGCAGGCGCCTCGGCGGCCGGCGTTTCCGCCGCGGCTGTCTCAACTACTGCGGGGACGTCCGCCACTGGAGCGCTGACAGCGGCAGATTTTTCGGGCTCTTCGGCGAAGGCCGGCAGGGGCTCGGGCACCTCGGCGACCTTGCGGGCGCGGCTCCGGCGGGCGGGTGCCTTGGCCTTGGTTTCGGCGGCCGGCGCTTCCGGAGCCTGCTCGGCGGCCGGGGCATCAGTCGTCTCTGCCACTGCAGCGGCCTCCATGGCCTCTGCCTTGGGAAGGGCCTTGCGTCGGGTCCGGACGGGCCTCTTGGGCGGTGCTGCTGCGGTCTCTGCTGCTTCTGCTGTTTCTTTGGCAACAAGCGCGTCTTTGGCAACAAGCGCGTCTTCGTTACCGGCTACAACCTGGTCATTATCCATATGTGGTGACACTCCTGCCCCGGGGTACCGCCACATCCGGCACCCGTTGGGGCAATTATTTGTCAACACCCGCAGGCATTGACAGAAGTCAATTGGATACCCTCAGGTTCGCACCGGCAGTGGGGTGCGGCAGCCCTGGAGGGCCGGCGAGATTGTTCTGAAACCCGTTGATCTACACGCCACAACCAGGTGCCGTCCAATGGCATTGCGGGACAGCGTGGATCAGAGGATCCGCAGCTCCCTGCTCATCATTGGCGGTCTTGGGAACAAAGTCGCCGGACCGGGACCCGGATGTGGATCGGGTTCCAGCCACGATCATTGTCTCACAGGAGCCGTCAAAGCAGGCGTAGGTCCGGGTTCGAATCGCCGGGCGTGCACCCGGACCGGGCCGCTGAAGGCAATTCACCGGCTTCCCTCCCCGGCTTCCCCCAGCCGCCGGCGTTACAATCGGGGCCAGAAGCACCCGACCCTAAGGACCGACATTCCATGCCAAGCATCTCCAGTGCCACCGGCAGTTCAACCCAGCAGCCGCGATCCGGCCCGGCGGCTGCGGAACGGCCGTTGCCGCCCATGACCCGTGACCGTCCGTTCGCGTGGCTCCTGCTGATCACCGGCGTCGTCGGCTGGCTTGCCTCCGGGACCTTGGTGCTGGAGAAACTGGAGGTCCTCAAGGATCCCAGCCACGTGACCGTCTGCGACGTGAACCCGTGGATCTCCTGCGGCCAGGTGATGCAGACCTGGCAGAGTTCGCTCTTCGGCTTCCCCAACATGTTCATCGGCATCGTGGCGTTCGCCGTCATCATCACCACCGCCATGGGCATCCTGGCCGGTGCCACGTTCGCCCGCTGGTACTGGCTCGGGCTGCAGGCCGGAGTGACACTGGGTTTCATCTTCGTGGTGTGGCTCTGGTCCCAGGCGCTGTATTCCATCCACATCCTGTGCCCGTTCTGCATGATCGTCTGGGCCGCCATGATTCCGCTGTTCGTCTGGGTCACCGTCCGCAACGTGTCCCACGGCGTGATCCGGCTGCCCGCCGGCCCCACCCGGATCCTGGGCGACTCGGGCTGGATCCTCACGGCACTGCTCTATGTCGCCGTGATCGCCACGATCTTCTTCGCCTTCATCCAGGTCTTCATCGGGACCTCCGGCTACTGACCCGTTAAGCATCGCGAGGTGACAGTTAAGGCCAATGTTCATCGCGAACATTGGCCTTAACTGTCACCTCGGTGCGGCGGTTTAGTCCTGGAACCAGATCTTGATCTCGCGCATGGCGGACTCCACCGAGTCCGAGCCGTGGACCAGGTTCTGCTGCACCTTCAGGCCCCAGTCGCGGCCGAAGTCGCCGCGGATGGTGCCGGGGGCCGCCGTCGTCGGGTCCGTGGTGCCTGCGAGCAAGCGGAAGCCCTCGATCACCCGGTGGCCCTCGAAGATCGCGGCGACGACGGGACCGCTGAGCATGAATTCGACGAGCGGCTCGTAGAACGGCTTGCCCACGTGCTCCTCGTAGTGCTGCTCCAGCAGTTCGCGGCTCGCATCGACCTTCTTGAGCTCGGCCAGGGTGTAGCCCTTGGCTTCGATCCGGCCGAGGATGCTGCCCGTCAGGTTACGGGTGACGCCGTCGGGCTTGATCAGGACGAGGGTGCGCTCAATGCTCACAGTTGCTCCAATGATGTGGGGTGGGGTTTGGAATAAGTCTACGGGTTCTGGGCGCCGGTTTCAGGCGCCGGTCCCGGGCCGGGGCCCCCCGGATGGGCCGCCTCCCAGGCGGCCTGTTCACGTTCCCGCCGCGCTGCCTCACGGTCGATCCGGATGCCGGTCCGGATGCCGTACCACCAGGAAATCGCGAATAGTAGGCCCACCACGTACATCGTGGGCTCCACGATTCCGCTCAGGATCAGCACCAGCTGCAGGATCCAGCCCAGGCCCACTCCCCACGGCTTGGAGAGGACCGCGCAGGTGAACACGAACACGAGGAACAGCGCGATCCCCACTGAGAAGATCAGGACCGGAGGGAATTCGTTCCGGCGGAGGCCGAAGACGGCGAGGGTGCCGAAGAGCACCACAAAGGCTTCCAGCAGCAGGACCGTGGAAGCGAACATGACCTTCGTGGAGCGGCGTTTCTTGGGCATGCCCGGGCGCCATTCGCGCTGGGCTTTGGTGAGTTTGGCCATCGCTTAGGCATCCGCCTTTCCGAGCAGGATGCGGGCGTCCGCCACTAGCGTGATGGAGCCGGTGACGAGGACGCCGCCGGCCAGGTCGTCGTTGGCCTCGGCGCGTTCCACGGCCCACTCCAGGGCGTCGTCGAGCTTGTCCGCCACGTGGACGTTGTCCTCGCCGAAGCCCAGGTCCAGTGCGATTTCCGCGAGGTCCTCGGCCGGGACGGCCCGGGGCGAGTTGGACTGGGTGAAGCAGTATTCGGTGGCGAGATCGCCCAGGGATTCCTTGAGCTGCCGGAGGATTTCCTCGGCGTCCTTGTCCGCCAGGATGCCGACCACCACCACGAGCTTCGTGAAGCTGAACGCCTCATGGATGGCCTCGGCCGAGACCCGGATCCCCTCGGGGTTGTGGGCCGCGTCCACGATGATGGTCGGCGCCGTGCGGACCACCTCGAGCCGCCCGGGCGAGGTGACCGTGGCGAACGCTTCCTGCAGGATTTCGGCGTCGAGCGGCTTCTCCCCGCCGAAGAAGGCTTCGAGGGCGGCAATCGCGACGGCGGCGTTCTCGGCCTGGTGCGCGCCGTGCAGGGGGACCAGCAGGTCCTCGTAGCGGCCGGCGATGCCCTGGATGCTCACCACCTGGCCGCCGACGGCGACGGTGCGGGATTCGACGCCGAACTCGACGCCTTCGAAGCGGAACGGGACGTTGACTTCCTTGGCCTTTTCCAGCAGCACCTGGGCGGCGTCACGGGGCTGTTCGGCGCTGATCAGGAAGCCGCCGGGCTTGATGATTCCCGCCTTCTCGTAGGCGATGTCCTCGGTGGTGTCACCCAGCAGATCCGTGTGGTCCAGCGAGATCGGCGTGACGACGAAGACCTGCCCGTCGCCGACGTTGGTGGCGTCCGTGATGCCGCCCAGGCCCACCTCGATGACGGCGACGTTGACGGGCTGGTCCGCGAAGATCGCGAAGCCGAGGATGGTCAGGCACTCGAAGTAGGTCAGCCGGGGCTGGCCCTCGGCCTCGAGTTCGCCGTCCACGATGGCCAGGTACGGGCGGATCTCGTCCCAGATCCGGACGAAGGTCTCATCCGGGACCGGCTCGCCGTCGATGCTGATCCGCTCGGTGACCTTGGACAGGTGCGGGCTGGTGTAACGCCCGGTGCTCAGGCCGTGGGCGCGCAGCCCGGCCTCGATCATGCGGGCCGTGGAGGTCTTGCCGTTGGTGCCGGTGACGTGGATGATCGGGAAGGCCTTGTTCGGCTCGCCCAGGATGTCCATCGCCCGGTACAGGGGAGCCAGCCGCGGCTCCATCTTGTTTTCCGGGGCGCGGCCCAGCAGCTCGGCGTAGACGCTTTCTACGGAGAATTCGTCGGTCATGGCTCAGGCCTCTGCTTCTGCGGTTACTTTTGCAACGCTGATTTGGGGTTCCTTGACGTCGGCCGCAACGGTGTCCAGCTGGACCGTGAGGGTTTCGGTCTTGACCAGCCCGGCGTTGGCCAGCAGGGCGTCAACAGTCGCCTGCGAGGCGGTGACAGTGGTCCGGATCCGGTCGCTGACGTTGAGTCCGGCGTCCTTGCGGGCCTGCTGGATGGCGCGGACCATGTCGCGGGCCGCGCCTTCGGCTTCGAGTTCCGGCGTGACCTCGGTGTTGAGGACCACGAACCCGCCGCCGGGCAGCACTGCAGCCGCCCTTGTGGCAGGACCAGTTCCTGCACCCTCCGCAGCTTCAGCCACGACGGTTTCCAGGGTGTATTCCTGCGGCTCCAGTGCGAGGCCGCCAGAAACAACGACACCGTCGACACCGTCGATTGTTTGCACACCCCAGTCGCCGGACTTGGCTCCCTTGATCGCCTGCTGGACGTTTTTGCCCAGCCGCGGGCCGGCGGCGCGGGCGTTGACCACCAGCTTCTGTTCGATACCGAACTCCTCCGGGGAGGCGCTCCCGGCGTCGAGCAGGCGGACCGAGCGCAGGTTCAGTTCATCGGCGACGACGGCGGCGAAGCCTTCCAGCGCATCCGCGCCGGGTGCCACGACAGTGAGTTCCTGCAGCGGCAGGCGCACCCGGAGGTTGGCGGCCTTGCGCAGCGAGGATCCGGTGGAGCAGATCTGCTGGATGCGTTCCATTGCCTCGACGAGTTCGGCATTGGCCGGGAACAGTTCCGCGTCCGGCCAATCGGCCAGGTGCACGGAGCGCCCTCCGGTGAGGCCGCGCCAGATCTCCTCGGAGACCAGCGGCAGCAGCGAGGCGGCCACGCGGCAGACGGTCTCGAGCGCGGTGTAGAGCGCGTCGAAGGCATCGACGTTTTCGTCGAAGAAGCGCTGGCGGCTGCGGCGGACGTACCAGTTGGTGAGCATGTCCAGGTAGCTGCGGAGTTCATCGCAGGCACCGGAGATGTCGTAGCCGTCCAGCTGCGCGGTCATGTTGCGGACCAGGTCCCCGGTGTTGGCCATCAGGTACTGGTCCAGGGTGTCGGCGTAGCCGTCGTAGCGGAGCTTCGCGTCGTAGCCCTTCGCTTGGCCTCCAACTGCGTTGGCCGCGTTCGTGTACAGCGTGAAGAAGCTGTACACGTTCCACAGCGGCAGGATGACCTGGCGGACGCCGTCGCGGATGCCCGGTTCGGTGACCACGAGGTTGCCGCCCCGCAGGATGGGGCTGGACATCAGGAACCAGCGCATCGCGTCGGAGCCGTCGCGGTCCAGGACCTCGGAGACGTCCGGGTAGTTGCGCAGGCTCTTGGACATCTTCTGCCCGTCCGAGCCCAGCACGATGCCGTGGCTGATGACGTTGCGGAAGGCCGGCCGGTCGAACAGCGCGGTGGAGAGGATGTGCAGCATGTAGAACCAGCCGCGGGTCTGCCCGATGTACTCGACGATGAAGTCCGCCGGGTTGTGGGTGTCGAACCATTCCTCGTTCTCGAACGGGTAGTGCACCTGTCCGTAGGGCATCGAGCCGGAGTCGAACCAGACGTCCAGGACGTCCTCGACGCGGCGCATCACGGACTGGCCCTCTTCCGAGGTGCGGGGGTCATCCGGGTTGGGGCGGGTGAGCTCGTCGATGAAGGGCCGGTGCAGGTCCACCTCGCCGGCTTTGTTCAGCGGCAGGCGGCCGAAGTCGGTCTCGATCTCGGCGAGTGAGCCGTAGACGTCGGTGCGGGGGTAGTCCGGGTCGCTGGACTGCCAGACCGGGATGGGGCTGCCCCAGTAGCGGTTGCGGCTGATCGACCAGTCGCGGGCGTTGGCCAGCCACTTGCCGAACTGGCCGTCCTTGACGTTGCCGGGGATCCAGTTGATCTCCTGGTTCAGCTCGGACATGCGGTCCTTGATCTTGGTGACCTCGACATACCAGGAGGACACGGCGCGGTAGATCAGCGGGTTGCGGCAGCGCCAGCAGTGCGGGTAGCTGTGCTCGTAGCTCGCCTGCCGGACCAGGCGGGCCTGCGCGCGGAGCACCTGGGTGATGGGCTTGTTCGCCTCGAAGACCTGAAGGCCGGCGATCTCGGCGAGGTCGCCGTGGCCGAACAGCGGCAGGAACTTCGCGCCTTCGTCCACGGAGAGGACCACCGGGATGCCGGCTTCTTCACAGACCTGCTGGTCGTCTTCACCGTAGGCGGGTGCCTGGTGGACGATGCCGGTGCCGTCGGTGGTGGTGACGTAGTCGGCCACCAGGAAGCGCCAGGCGTTTTCGGTGCCGTACTTCTCGGCGTCGTCGAAATAGTCCCAGAGAGGTTCGTACGTCAGGCCCGCAAGCTCGGCGCCGGTGTGGCTGGAGGTGACCGCGGCCTCGGCTGCCGCGGCACCCTCGGCGCCGTCGCCGTAGCCCAGGTCCTTGGCGTAGGTGCCCAGCAGCTCGGCGGCGAGCAGGAAGCTGCCCGTCACGGGAGCGTCCGCGGAGGCGGCCTTGATGCCGTGGGGCCCGGCCGGCAGGACCACGTACTGGATGGCGGGCCCGACGGCGAGCGCCAGGTTGGTGGGCAGGGTCCACGGCGTGGTGGTCCAGGCGAGCGCCTGCACGCCGGCGAGCTGCTTGGACAGCTCCGACTCCCCCGCCGTGATCGGGAAGGTCACCGTGACGGTCTGGTCCTGGCGGTTCTTGTAGACGTCGTCGTCCATGCGCAGTTCGTGGTTGGACAGCGGCGTCTCGTCCTTCCAGCAGTACGGCAGCACGCGGTAGCCGTTGTACGTCAGGCCCTTTTCGTGCAGCTGCTTGAAGGCCCAGAGCACGGACTCCATGTACTCGACGTTGAGCGTCTTGTAGTCGTTCTCGAAGTCCACCCAGCGGGCCTGGCGGGTGACGTAGCTCTTCCACTCGTCGGCGTACTTCATCACGGAGGCGCGGCAGGCATCGTTGAACTTGTCGATGCCCATGGCCTCGATCTGGGTCTTGTCCGTCATGCCCAGCTGCTTCATGGCTTCCAGCTCGGCGGGCAGGCCGTGCGTGTCCCAGCCGAAGCGGCGCTCCACCCGGCGGCCGCGCTGGGTCTGGTAGCGGGCCACGAGGTCCTTGGCGTAGCCGGTCAGCAGGTGGCCGTAGTGCGGCAGGCCGTTGGCGAACGGAGGGCCGTCGTAGAAGACGAACTCGTTGGACCCGTCTTTACCCGCATCCCGCTGGTCGATGCTGGCCTGGAAAGTCCCGTCCTGGTCCCAGTACTGGAGGATGCGCTTTTCGATCTCCGGGAACTTCACGGAGGCCGACACACCGGAGGTGTTGGACGCAGCGGTGCTGGCGCCTGCACCGGACGGTGCGGCGGAGGCCTTGGGGTAATGGGTCATCTCGACATCCTGGCTTGAGCTGGTGAACAAAGGGATTCATTCAGGATGCGAGGACGGCCCGTGCACTGTTTCCAGCACCGGTACCGCGGTACCACCTCACTTACCGGCACCGGTCCGGCTCCCTCTTGGCAAGGAAGCTGCTCCGGCGTCGGCCGCTCATTGCTGCTGTGACGGGCTTACCCGTCCGGTTCTACCGGCCCTGGTGCGTGCTGACGTTGCGCCGGGGCGTTCTTCCGGAAGCTCACCGGTGATGGCCGGGTCAAAGCTGATATGTCGATGTTACCGGAGAAGTCACTGCGTTTCACTGCAGGGCCAGTCCGCCGGGCAGTGGAACGCAGTGATGGCGGCTTAGCGCCCGGGCTGGAGTTCGAAGCTGCGCGGCAGTTTCATGCCGGCACCGGCCATGACCTCGCGGAGCCGGTACGGGTAATCGGTGATGATTCCGTCGACGCCGGCGTCGATCAGCGCCCGCATGGTCGGCTGGTCATCGACCGTCCACGGGATGACCTGCATCCCGGCAGCGTGCGCACGCTGCACCATGTCGGCGGTGACGTAGGAGACGTAGCCTGGGTCCGCCACTTTGCCGTTCTGCGGAGTGCCGTGCACGGGAGAGACGGCGTCGAATCCGAGCGAGGCCGCTGACGCGATGAGGTCGCCGCCAAAGTCGTCGGCGTCAATGCCGCCCAGCCAGGGCGAGCTGCCCGGCTGGCCCGCCTGGAGGAAGTCCTTGTTGGTCAGGGCCACGGTGCGGATGTTCGGATCGCGCTGCTGGACGAGGCGCAAGGAGCCCCAGTCGAAGCTCTGGATGGAGACCCGGTTCTTCATGTGGGCCGCCTTGATCTCCCGGAGTGCGACGTCGACGAACTGTTCGCGCGGGGCGGTTTCCTCCGGCGCACCGGCCTCGACCTTCGTTTCGATGTTGAACTTCACCTGGCGGGCCCGGTGGGAGTCGGCGAGCGCAAAGACTTCGGCAAGGGTCGGCATCTTGGCTCCCGGAGACGCCGCCTGGCCCGGGAACTGCGGCTGGGTGAGCGAACCGCAGTCCAGGCTGCGGACCTGCTCGAAGGTCAGGTCCTTGATGTACTTGCCCACATAGGGAAACTCCGGGTCGCTGGGCGTGACCGGCGCCGTATCGAGGCACTTCTTGTCGCTGGTCTTCCGGTCGTGCGTAATGACTTCGCGCCCGTCCTTGGTGATCTGGAGGTCAAGCTCCAGGGTCGACACCCCGGTCTCGAGGCCCTTGGCGAAGGAAGCCAGCGTGGATTCGACCGTCAGGCCGATTCCGCCGCGGTGGGCTTCAAGGTCGAAATGGTTGTCCGTGCCGTTGGCGTTCGTGTCGGCGGCCTGGGCCTGGGCAGAAGTGGCGAGGAGCAGGGCTGCGCTGACTACGGCAGCGCGCCAAGCTTCATCGGGGTTCGCATGGGAAAGGGTCTCCACTCCGGTGGTGTGCAGTTGCGCCTGCCACGGTTCCGTTCCGCGGCCAACTGCCGGCCACCGTGTGCTGGCCTTTGCACCACGGGATGGTGAATGTTGGGCGTCACGGCCACGGCGAATAAATCAAAGCCCGACGCCGCGGCGGGGACTGCTTAGACTCGTGCCATGACAGTCCCCCGGGCGATTCGGACCGCTGCGATTCGGGCCGCCGCGTGACGGGCCGCCGTGCGGGCCGCCGCTGGCTGCTGTCGGCTGCCCTGGTTGCCGCACCCGTGGCGGTGCTGTCCTTCTTCCGCGCCATCCCGGCACCGTGGCCGACCACCGTGGTGCAGCTGGTCGCCTTCACTCCCTGGCTTGTGTTCCCCGCCGCGGCGGCCCTGTTGCTGGCACTGCAGAGCCGCCGTTGGTGGGCTGTCCTGCCGGCAGCAGTTCTCCTGGCCGGCCAGCTCGTGTGGCTGTTCCCGCCGGACGTGCTCCTGGAGCGGCACGCGGGCCAACTCCAGGGACGGGGGCCGGATGCTTCAGCAGCGGCGCCGGCAGCGGAGCTGAAAGTCATGAGCCTCAACGCCGGAGTGGGACGTGCGGATGCCGCCGCCATCGTCCGGCTGGTCCGGGACAACGGCGTGGCGTTGCTGGCGGTCCAGGAACTTTCGCCGGCCCTGGAACGGCGGCTGGACGCCGAGGGGCTGGGCGGGCTGCTTCCGCACCGGATCAGCAACCCACGGAACGGCGCGGGCGGCAGCGGTGTGTATTCCGCCCGCCCGCTGGCTCCGATGGACTCCGTGCACGGTTCCGCTTTTCACATCTCGACCCTGCGGCTGAGCCTGGACGCGGGTGGCCGGCCGGTGGCGCTGGCGGTGACCAACGTGCACACCCAGGCTCCCGTGGAGGGGCAGGCCCCGCGGTGGCGGAGCGACCTGGCCCTGCTGGGCAGCGTCGCCGCCCGTCCGGGGAACGTGCTGCTGCTGGGCGATTTCAATGCCACCTTCGACCACGCCGAGTTCCGCCAGTTGTTGGCCGCCGGCCCGGACGGGGCTGCCGGCGCCGGCCGCCTCGTGGACGCGGGAGTCGCGGCACTGGCCCGTTTTGTTCCCACCTGGCCCAAGGACGGCCAATGGCTGCCCGGCGTGGTGATCGACCACGTCGTGACTAGCCCGCACGTGCGCAGCAGCGGCTATTCCGTGCAGGCCGTGGCCGGGACGGACCACGCGGCCGTCCTGGCCACGCTGTCCGTCCCGGCCGGAGGCTGAGCACCGCGCGGCTGGGCACCACACCGCTGCGGGCCGCGCCGCGGCAGGCTCAGCCCTTGCGGATCGTCTTGTAGTTGGAGGCCTGTGCCACCGGGCGGATCACGATCTGGTCCAGGTTGACGTGGTGCGGTGCCACGACGGCGTAGCGGACCACGTCGGCGACGTCCGCGGCGGTCAGGGGTTTCTCGACGCCGGCGTAGACCTTAGCGGCGGCCTCGGAATTGCCGCCGAGCCGGTTCAGGGCGAACTCGTCCGTATGGACCAGGCCGGGAGCCACCTCGATCACGCGGACGTTGTGCTCGGCCTCTTCCAGCCGCAGCGCGCCGGTCAGGGCATGCTGGGCGAACTTCGCGGCGTTGTAGCCGCCGCCGCCCTCATAGGCGGACAGTCCCGCCGTCGAGGTGAGGTTCAGGACGGTGCCTTCACCGCAGGCGCGCAGCATGGGCAGGAAGGCGCGGGTCAGCTTCATGGTGCCCAGCACGTTGACCCGGTACATCCACTCCCAGTCCTCGGTCCTGGTCTCGCCCACCCTGTCGGAGCCGCGGGCGCCGCCGGCAACGTTGATGAGCGTGTCGATGCCGCCGCCGCGGGTCACCTCCTCGAGCAGCCGCGCGACGTCGGCATCCTCGGTCACGTCGGCCGGCAGCGCGACGGCGCCGGTTTCGGCGGCGAGCGCTTCCAGCCGGTCCGCGCGGCGGGCGACGGCGTAGACAGTCCAGCCCTCGGTCCGGAGTGCACGTACTGTGGCCTCGCCGATTCCGGTGCTGGCGCCGGTGACGACTGCTGCTTTGGCCACTGTTGCCTTGACTACTGCTGCCGTATTTGCAGTTCCTGCGTTGTCGATTCCCTCAGTCATGGCACCACCCTAACGGCAAGGCCCCGCAGGACGAACCGGCGCCCCGCAGGATGAGCCGCACCGCAGGATGCACGGGTGGATCAGCGCTGCAGGAACTCCAGCAGCACCCGGGCGTGGTTGACCTCGGAGTTGCGCGCGTTCCTTGCTGACCCCGCGCGGCCAGAGCCGGTCCACCAGGACCTAAGCAGCCGTCGTCGTCGGCGGGTTCGTCATAGACGCGCTTGATCGCAAAAACTGCGTCAGAATGCTCCATTTACGCATGCTACTGCAGGCCACTGCGGTCTCCCCCGGCGGGCCGTGAAAGAATTGCCCCATGGCTGAAGAAACGCAGGGTACAGACACGCCCACCACCGCCCCCATCAACGTTCCGGACAAGCCCGCCCTGGAGGGGCTGGAAGACGCCCTCACCAAGCGCTGGCTTGACGAAGGAACCTACAAGTTCAACCGGGACACCACCCGGGAGCAGGTCTACTCGATCGACACTCCCCCGCCCACCGCATCGGGGTCCCTGCATGTGGGGCACATGTTCTCCTACACCCAGACCGACGTCCTGGCCCGCTACCAGCGGATGACCGGGAAGAACGTCTTCTACCCGATGGGCTGGGACGACAACGGCCTGCCCACCGAGCGCCGGGTGCAGAACTACTACGGCGTGCGCTGCGATCCCACCGTCCGCTACGACGCCGGCTACCGGCCTCCCGCCGAGCCCGCCAAGAACCAGCGCGACTTCGACGTCGTCTCGCGCCGGAACTTCATTGAGCTGTGCGAGGAGCTCGCCGTCGAGGATGAGTTGGTCTTCGAGAACCTGTTCCAGACGCTCGGCCTGTCCGTTGACTGGGATCTGACCTACCGCACCATCGACGATAAGTCCCGCGCCATCTCGCAGCGGGCCTTCCTGGCCAACCTCGCCGCGGGCGATGCCTACATGGCCGAGGCCCCCACCCTGTGGGACGTCACTTTCCGCACCGCGGTGGCCCAGGCCGAGCTGGAGGACCGCGAGGTGGCGGGCGCCTATTACCGCTACCCGTTCTTCACCGCGGAGGGCGAGAAGATCTACATCGAGACCACCCGCCCGGAACTGCTGGCCGCCTGCGCCGCCCTCGTGGCGAATCCCGACGACGAACGGTACCAGCCGCTGTTCGGCAAGAAGGTCACCTCCCCGCTGTTCGGCGTCGAGGTGGAGGTCATGGCCCACCCGCTCGCGAAGTCGGACAAGGGCTCCGGCGCGGCCATGGTCTGCACCTTCGGCGACCTCACCGACGTCACCTGGTGGCGCGAACTCCAGCTGCCCACCCGCGCGATCGTGGGCCGTGACGGCCGCATCATCGGCGAGACCCCGGACTGGATCACCACGGACGAGGGCCGGGCCAGCTTCGCGGCGATTGCCGGCAAGACGGTCTTCAGCGCCAAGGAAGCGGTGGTGGAACAGCTGGCCTCCGCCGGGCTCCTCGACGGCGAACCGAAGAAGATCATGCACCCGGTGAACTTCTTCGAGAAGGGCGACAAGCCCCTCGAAGTGGTCACCTCCCGGCAGTGGTACATCCGCAACGGCGGCCGCGACGCCGACCGCCGCGGACGGCTCATTGCCCGCGGCCAGGAGATCGAGTTCCACCCGGCCTTCATGCGCTCCCGGTATGAGAACTGGATCTCCGGGCTGAACGGCGACTGGCTGGTCTCCCGCCAGCGCTTCTTCGGCGTGCCGGTACCGGTCTGGTACCCGCTCGACGCCGACGGGAATCCCGAATACGGCGCCCCGATCGTTCCCTCCGATGCGCAACTGCCCGTGGACCCCGCCGCGGACGCGGCGCCCGGCTTCGACGAAGCCCAGCGCGACGTGCCGGGCGGCTTCACCGGCGACGCCGATGTGCTGGACACCTGGGCCACCTCCTCGCTGACCCCGCAGATCGTGGGCGGCTGGAGCACCGACGAGGACCTCTTCGCCAAGGTCTACCCCTTCGACGTGCGCCCGCAGGGCCACGACATCATCCGGACCTGGCTGTTCTCCTCCGCCGTGCGCGCCGACGCGCTGCAGGACTCCGCGCCGTGGAAGCATGCGGCCATCTCCGGCTGGATCCTGGACTCGGAGCGCAAGAAGATGTCCAAGTCCAAGGGCAATGTCATTGTGCCCACCGATGTGCTCGAGGAGTACGGCTCGGACGCCGTCCGCTACTGGGCGGCCTCGGCCAAGCTCGGCGCGGACACCGCCTACGAGATCGCACAGATGAAGATCGGCCGCCGCCTGGCGATCAAGCTGCTCAACGCCTCCAAGTTTGTGCTGAACCTCGGTGCCACGGAGGACTCTGTGGTTTCCGACGAGCTTTCGGTGCTGAGCAACCCCCTGGACCGCGCCGTGCTGGCCCAGCTTTCGGACGTTGTCCTGCAGGCCACCAAGGCGTTCGAGAACTACGACTACGCCCGGGCCCTGCAGATCACCGAGAGCTTCTTCTGGCACTTCACCGACGACTACGTGGAGCTCATCAAGGACCGCGCCTACGGTGCGGCCGGCGAGTCCCAGCAGGCGTCCGTGCTGGCCGCGCTGGCGACCAGCCTGGACACCCTGCTGCGCCTGTTCGCCCCGTTCCTGCCGTTCGCCACGGAGGAAGTCTGGGGCTGGTGGCGGACCGGCTCCGTGCACCGCGCCCCGTGGCCCTCAGCCCTCGAGATCGACGGCGACACCACGCTCCTGTCCACCGTGGGGACCGCGCTGAGCGGCATCCGCAAGGCCAAGTCCGAGGCCAAAGTCAAGCAGCGCACCGAGGTGCTCTCCGCGACCATCACGGCCTCGGAATCGCTCACGACGCAGCTGAAGGCCGGCCTGGCCGACCTGAAAGCCGCCGCCAACGCGCGTGAACTGGCGCTGGTTGCCGGCGACGGCGAACTGACCGTCAGCGACGTCGTCCTGGCACCTGCCGAGGCCTAACGCCCGGGCTCGGTCCACCGACAAAGCGACACGAGAAGAAGGGGCCCTCCGCCAGGGGCGGCCGGAGGGCCCTTTCTTTGCTTCCCGGAGGCCTCAGATCCCGAAGTACGGCTCAAAATGCGTCAGCCGCCGGCAATGTTCCTCGCCTCGGCACCGGCGCCCGGTTCTGGGCTGCCCGCCCGGGCCTCCGCTTCGCTGATGGCCCAGGCGGCGTTGACGAGGCCGATGTGGCTGAACGCCTGCGGGAAGTTCCCCAGGAGCTCGTTGCTGTCCGGCGCGACTTCCTCGGCCAGGAGGCCCAGGTCAGTGGCGAACCCGGCGGCCAGCTCGAAGACGACCCGGGCGCGCTGTGTGCGTCCGGCCAAGGCCAGGGCCTGGGCCAGCCAGAAGGTGCACAGGAGGAAGGTGCCCTCCTCCCCCGGCAGACCGTCGTCGGCGAGGTAGCGGTACACGAGGCCGCGCGAGTCGGTGAGGCGCTCCTCGATGGCCTCGATCGTGGCGATGAAACCGGGATCGTCCGCCGGGAGGAAGCCCACGATGGCCAGCATCAGCGCCGAAGCGTCGAGGTCCTCGGAGCCGTACGCCTGGGTATAGGCATTCGCCGCTTCGCTCCAGCCGTAGGTCCGGATGGACGCGGCAATCTGGTCCCGCGCCTCCTCCCAGTGCCGGACCCGCTCGGGCGCCTGCAGGAGCTCGGCGAGGGTGATGGCCCGGTCGACGGCGACCCAGCACATGAGCTTGGAGTAGAGGAAGTGGCGCGGCTCCCCACGGACCTCCCAGATGCCGCGGTCGGCGGAGCGCCAGCGGGAGGCCGCGGCGTCCGCTGCGTCGGCGAGGAATCTTCTCGTTTCCGGTGCCAGCTCCGCGAGATACTCCGGCAGCGTGGCGGCGGCGTCGAGCAGTTCGCCGTAGACGTCGAGCTGCCGCTGGTTCCAGGCGCCGTTGCCGACCCGGACCGGGGCACTGGCACGCCAGCCCGGCAGGTGGGCAAGCTCGCGTTCGGGCAGCTCGCGTTCCCCGCCGATGCCGAACATGATCTGCAGGTCCTCGCCCGCGGCCAGCTGGCTTGCGGCTGCAGCCGCAAGGAACTGGAAGAAATTTCCCGCTTCGTCCGGGCAGGCCGCCACCCAGAGTGCCTGCAGGGTCATGCTCGCATCCCGGATCCAGCTGTACCGGTAGTCCCAGTTGCGCGTACCGCCGGCCACTTCCGGCAGGGAAGTGGTCGGGGCGGCCACGATGGCCCCGGACGGGTAGTACGTGAGGGCCTGCAGGATCCGTCCGCTGCCGGCGACGAGCTCCTGCCACGGGCCGTTGTAGGTCTGGTGCATCACCGACCAGCTGCTCCAGCCCTGCACGGTGTCCTCAAGCCGGCGCGCGATCTCCGCCTGGCCCCAGAAGACCGGTTCCCCGCTCGCGCTGGCCTGGAAGTGGAGAGCGAAGCCAAGGACGTCTCCGGCCTGGAGCCTCACCCGGGCCTGCGCCGAATCCGCGCCGAGCTGGAAGGCTTCCGCCGTCGAGAATGACAGCGCCACGGCCCCCGCCCGGACCACGATACCGCCGTCCACCGCGCTCAGCAGCGGCCGGCCCAGCCCGTAGTCCGGGCGGGGGCTGAAGACGATGTCGACCTCGACCGGTCCCTCGGTACAGGTCAGCTGGCGCAGCAAGGTGCCGGGGGACTCCGCGCCGAGGTCATGGCCCCGCTTGCCGTCACCGAGGACCAGGGCGTCCGTGACGGTCACACACCCTTCAGGCGCCGTGTGAGTGGTTTCCAGAACCATCGTGGGTCCGAGGTAGCGCCGGGTTGAGGAGTATTCTCCGGCGGGACGGATGGACCAGAACCCCGCGTCCTGGCCCAAAAGTCGACCGAACACGGAGGGGCTGTCAAAGCGCGGAAAGCACAGCCAGTCCACGGAGCCGGCGGAACTGACCAGTGCCGCGGAGGCGCAGTCTGAGAGCAGGCCATAGTCCGCAATCGGCTTACTGCTCATCGGCACACCCTGACCGCGCTGTTTTCGGACCAGTCTTTCGGACCAGTCTTTTCGGACAGGTCCGTCCGGGCAAGTCTTGCCCGGCGTGTCTGTTAGGGCAAAGGGGAAGCCCCATCAGCGTATTGCCGTCGGTGGGGCTTCGACTTTCGGTTATCACGTGACGCCTTAGATAATCTGGCAAGATCCTCGGATTTTCAGGTCTTCCTACCTCGTCACCGGTAGCCATCATCTGACTTTGCCGAAGGCTGCGTCGGATGAGTGTCACTGAATCTTTGGTTCCTGCGTCCCACCTCTTGCGAAGTGGGTAAGTTCTATTCTTCTCCCCCGGATTCCCCTGCACAAGGGCCCCGGGAGAATTACATCTGAGTAGTTCAGTCGAAGACAGGGCTTTCGGTCCGGCTGCGCTTGATTTCGAAGAAGTACGGGAAGGACGCCAGCGTCACGGTGGCGTCCCACACCCGTCCGGCTTCCTCGCCGCGGGGGATGCGGGTCAGGACGGGCCCGAAGAAGGCGGTGCCGTTGAAGGCGACGACCGGCGTGCCCACGTCCTGGCCCACCAGGGAGATGCCCGCCTCGTGGCTGCTGCGGAGCTGCGCATCGAATTCATCGCTCTGGCCGGCGGCCGCCAGTTCCGCCGGCAGGCCGACCTCGGCCAGGGACTTGGAGATGACTTCGGCGATGTCGCCGTTGCCCTCGTTGTGGATCTTGGTGCCCATGGCGTCGTAGAGCGGCTTGACGTACTCGGCGCCGTGCTTTTCTGCGGCAGCAACGATGACCCGCACCGGCGCCCACGCCTTGGCCAGGAACTCCTTATACTGCTCCGGGAGCTCGTCACGGCCCTCGTTCAGCACGGCGAGGCTCATGACGTGCCACTCGGTGCTGATATCGCGGACGTCCTCCACCTCGCCGATCCAGCGGGAGGTGACCCAAGCGAAGGGGCACATCGGGTCGAACCAGAAGTCGGCTTTGTTGGTCATGGTTTCAGGCACAGGTGTTCTCCTTCAAGGAAGTCCGCGGGTTAAAGGAAGTCCGCGGGAAAAGTGCGCTGCGGCGGATCAAATACACGGCGCGCCAAAGATCACAGCGACCGGTGCTGCGGATTTATTCCGGGTCAGGCGGAGTGGTCAGGCGGAGTGGTCAGGCGGACTTGCGGCGCTTGACGTCGTGGGGAATCATCGTGGGCTCGGCCTTCTGGGAGACCACCTCTTCCGTGATCACGACGCTCGCGACGTCGTCGCGGCTGGGCAGATCGAACATCACGGGCAGCAGGACTTCCTCCATGATGGCGCGGAGCCCGCGTGCTCCGGTGCCGCGCTCGAGCGCCTGGTCGGCAATGGTGTTGAGCGCCTCGTCCTCGAAGATGAGCTCGACGCCGTCGAGCTGGAACATCTTCTGGTACTGCTTCACCAGGGCGTTCTTCGGCGTGGACAGGATCTGGATCAGCGCGGACCGGTCCAGGTTGGAGACCGTGGTGATGACCGGCAGGCGGCCGATGAATTCCGGAATGAGCCCGAACTTCAGCAGATCCTCCGGCATGACCTCGCCGTAGGAGTCCGCGTTGTTCTTGGCCTCATGGAGCGGGGCGCCGAAGCCGATGCCCTTCCGGCCGGAACGTGAACCGATGATCTCCTCGAGCCCGGCAAAGGCGCCGGCAACGATGAAGAGCACATTGGTGGTGTCGATCTGGATGAATTCCTGGTGCGGGTGCTTGCGTCCGCCCTGCGGCGGGACCGAGGCGACGGTGCCCTCGAGGATCTTCAGCAGGGCCTGCTGCACGCCTTCGCCCGAAACGTCCCGGGTGATGGAGGGGTTTTCGCTCTTCCGCGAGATCTTGTCGATCTCGTCGATGTAGATGATGCCCTGTTCAGCCTTTTTGACGTCGTAGTCGGCGGCCTGGATGAGCTTGAGAAGGATGTTCTCCACGTCCTCGCCAACGTAGCCGGCTTCGGTCAGCGCCGTCGCGTCGGCGACGGCGAAGGGGACGTTCAGGCGCCGGGCCAGGGTCTGGGCCAGGTAGGTCTTGCCGCAGCCGGTGGGGCCGATCAGGAGGATGTTCGATTTGGCGATCTCGACGTCGTCGTGGTGACCGCCCTCGGCGAGGCTTCCGATCTTGGGGGCGTGCCCGGCCTGGATGCGCTTGTAGTGGTTGTAGACGGCCACCGCGAGCGAACGCTTCGCGGGCTCCTGGCCGATCACGTATTCCTGCAGGAAGTCAAAGATCTCGCGGGGCTTGGGCAGTTCGAAACTGCCCAGATCGGCGACTTCGGCGAGTTCTTCTTCAATGATCTCGTTGCAGAGTTCAATGCACTCGTCGCAGATGTAGACGCCGGGCCCGGCAATGAGCTTCCGGACCTGCTTCTGGCTCTTCCCGCAGAAAGAACACTTCAGCAGATCGGTGCTCTCGCCAATCCGAGCCATATGTGAACCCCTTTTAGTATCGTGCTGGTGCCTGTGACATGTTCCACTCTAGGTCACTTTCGGCCTGTTAGGTGGATAGCCGACGCCGGTGCGGCCATTTGTGGTGGGCCGCACCGGCGTCGTGGATTGCCTATTGCCTGGCGGTAATTGCCTGCGGCTTCATCTTGCGCGAATCCAGCACCTGGTCAATCAGGCCGTAGTCCATGGCCTCGGCCGCAGTGAGGATCTTGTCGCGCTCGATGTCGTTGTTGACCTGCTCGGGGGTCCGGCCGGAGTGCTTGGCCAGCGTGTCCTCGAGCCAGGCGCGCATCCGCATGACCTCTGCGGCCTGGATCTCCAGGTCGGAGGCCTGGCCGCCCTGGCCGCCGGACAACGACGGCTGGTGGATCAGCACGCGGGCGTTGGGCAGGGCCAGGCGCTTGCCCGGGGTGCCGGCCGCGAGGAGCACGGCGGCGGCGCTGGCGGCCTGGCCGAGGCACACGGTCTGGATCTCCGGGCGGATGTACGTCATGGTGTCGTAGATCGCGGTCATGGCGGTGAAGGAGCCACCCGGGGAGTTGATGTAGAGCGTGATGTCGCGGTCCGGGTCGGTGGACTCGAGCACCAGCAGCTGCGCCATGACGTCGTCAGCCGAGGCGTCGTCGACCTGGACGCCCAGGAAGATGATGCGGTCCTCGAACAGCTTGGTGTAGGGGTCCTGGCGCTTGAAGCCGTAGGGGGTGCGCTCTTCGAACTGCGGCAGCACGTAGCGGCTGCTCGGCAGGTTACCGGCAGTCGAACCGAAGTTGTAGTCCATGTTCATTGCTCCTGAATTCATTGCTGTCTGCGTGCCGGTCAGTTCTCGGTGGCTGAATCAGTGCCGGTGGCAGTGTCAATGCCAGCACCGGCGCTGCCGCCGTTGGCGTTTGTTCCGCCGCCGCCGGCCACGGAGCCCGCGTGCGCGGCGATCTTGTCGAAGAAGCCGTATTCGAGGGCGTCCTTCGCCGTGAACCACTTGTCGCGGTCGTTGTCCTTGAGGATGGTGTCGACCGTCTGGCCGGTCTGGTCTGCGGTCAGTTCCGCCATGACCTTCTTCATGTGCAGGATCAGCTCGGCCTGGATCTTGATGTCCGAGGCTGTGCCGCCGATGCCGCCGGAGGGCTGGTGCATCAGGATGCGGGCATTGGGGGTGGCGTAGCGCTTGCCCTTGGTGCCGGAGGAGAGCAGGAACTGACCCATGGAGGCGGCGAGGCCGGTGGCTACGGTGACGACGTCATTCGGGATGAACTGCATCGTGTCGTAGATGGCCATGCCGGCGGTGACGGAGCCGCCGGGTGAGTTGATGTAAAGGTAGATGTCCTTTTCGGGATTCTCCGCCGAGAGAAGGAGCAGCTGCGAGCAGATCGCGTTGGCGTTCTCGTCGCGGACCTCGGAGCCGAGCCAGATGATGCGCTCTTTCAGCAGGCGGTTGTAAATGTAGTTATCCTGGGCTGCCGGATCGACAGTAGCCATCCGGGGTGCCCCTGCTTGCTGTGACATATGTACTTACCTCTCGCTGGCGACGGTGACGCCATTGAACGGCGTCACTGAACTTTCCTACAGCGACACTAACGGTTTTCGCGCCTGCTTTGTTCGCAGGCGCAGGGCTGTTCGCTGACGGCGCACGATTGCCCGGGGCGGGTCCGCGCAGTCCCCCGGCCATGAAGCGCAGGGCTTAAATGCGGCAGCCCCCGGATCGCTGATCCAGGGGCTGCCAATGCTGGCTGGCTGCTGTTAGAACTTCACAGCTGCCGGGTCGTCGTTCTTCGCGGTATCGGTGGCCGCGGCTTCCTCGGAAGCCTCGTTCACGACGCCGGCTTCGGCCTCTGCGTCAACAGGGGCCTCCTCGCCGCCGGGGCGGACGAAGTCGCTGAGGTCAACCTTGTTGCCCTCGGAGTCGGTGACCTCGGCCTGGCCCAGGACCACGGCCAGCGCCTTGCGGCGGCGGACCTCGGAAACCATCATGGGGACCTGGCCGCTCTGATCGATGATCTGGGCGAACTGGTTCGGGTCCATGCCGTACTGGCTGGCGGTGGTGACGATGTAGTCGATCAGCTCGTTCTGGCTGACATTGACTTCTTCCTTTTCGGCGATGGCGTCAAGGATGATCTCGTTCTGGAAGGCACGCTCGGTGTTGGCCTTAACCTCGGCGCGGTGCTCCTCGGTGTCGTGCTCCCCTTCACCGTGGGAGTTCTCGGCGTTGAAGTGCTGCTCGAGCTGCTCTTCGACGACGGAGGCCGGGACGGGGACCTCGACGAGCTCAACGAGCTTGTCCAGGACCTTGTCGCGGGCCTCTACGCCCTGCTCGACAACCTTCGACTCGGCGGCCTGCTTCGCGAGGTCTTCGCGCAGCTCGGCAAGGGTGTCGAACTCGGAAGCCAGCTGGGCGAAGTCATCGTCAGCCTCGGGCAGCTCGCGCTCCTTGACGGACTTGACGGTCACCTTGACCTGGGCGGACTCACCGGCGTGGTCGCCGCCGACGAGGGTGGTGTCGAAGATGGCGTCTTCGTCGGCGCTCAGGCCGGTCACGGCCTCATCGAGGCCTTCGAGCATGGTACCGGCGCCAACCTGGTAGGACAGGGCCGAGGCGGAGTCAACCTCGGCGTCGTCGATGGTGGCGGTGATGTCGATGGTGAGGAAGTCCTTGTCGGCCGCCGGGCGGTCGACGGACTTCAGCGTGCCGAAGCGGCCGCGGAGTTCGTCCAGGGCCGTGTCGACGTCGGCGTCGGCTGACTCGGCGGCGGCAACCTCAACCTTGATGCCGGCGTAGTCAGGCAGTTCGATCTCGGGGCGGACGTCAACCTCGGCGTGGAACTTGAGTTCACCGTCAGTGGCGGTGGGGTCCGGGACCTCGGTGATTTCAACCTCGGGACGGTTCAGCGGGCGGATGCCGGTTTCCTGCACAGCAGCCTGGTACCAGCCGTTGAGGCCTTCGTTGATGGCAGTCTCCAGCACATAGCCGCGGCCGACGCGCTGGTCGATGAGCTTGGAGGGGACCTTGCCCTTGCGGAAACCGGGGACCTGGATCTGCGAAGCAACAGTCTTGTATGCCTCTGCGATGCCGGGCTTCAATTCCTCAAAGGGGACCTCAACATTGAGCTTGACCCGCGTGGGGGTGAGGTTCTCGACAGCGCTCTTCACAGTCTAAGTACTCCTGGTTTTAGGGGGTGGGGATCTGCCTTTGCCACGTTCTGGCGGTTCCTGCAGAGTCGGGGTGACAGGATTTGAACCTGCGACTTCCTGCTCCCAAAGCAGGCGCTCTAGCCAAGCTGAGCTACACCCCGTAATGCACAGAACAGTCTACGGTCATACTGTGCTGATTTGCACATTTGACACTGGGGCCCTGAATTAGGTTTAGTTGTATCCGGCTTCAACAGCCGCCCGGAAAGTTGCAGGACAGTGACGTTTGCAGGATAGTTCAGGCAAGTTCCCGGGGACGTAGCTTAGTGGTAAAGCCTCAGTCTTCCAAACTGATGATGCGGGTTCGATTCCCGTCGTCCCCTCCAGTGCAGGTTCCAAATCCAGTGCAGGACACAAATCCAGTGCAGGATCCTCAAGAGCCCCTCCCCGGAGGGGCTCTTTTTGTGCCTGCTGGCGGGGCCTTCCGGCGGGCTTCCGGCCGGGGCTTCTGATCAGGCCCGCTGGCAGCCGGGGCACCAGTAGAGTTTCCGGGCGCCGAGTTCCGTGAGCGCCACCGGGGTCCCGCAGTCGCGGCAGTCGAGGCCCTGCCGCCGGTAGACGAAGTGGGATTCCTCCGGGGCCGGCAGTCCGCCGGCCGGTTCTGTGGCGCCGCTCCCGCTCCAGCCTGTCCCGCCCCAATAGCGGGGAGGTGTGGTGATGATCCGGCCGTCGCGGACGCCGTCGGACATCATGGCGACGGTGTCATCCCAGAGCAGCTCCGCGGCCTCCGCGGGCAGCGCCTTTCCGGTCAGCCAGGGGTCAAGGCGCTGGCGGAAGAGCAGTTCGGCGCGGTAGACGTTGCCGACGCCGGCAATCACCTTCTGGTCCATCAGCAGCGCCGCCAGGGGCGTGCGCCTGGCAAGAATTCCGGCGACGAAGGCATCCCGGTCGCTGGGCCGGTTGCGCAGCGGGTCCGGACCCAGCCGCGCCATCACCGCCTCGGCCTCCGCCTCGATGATCACCTCGCAGGTGGTCGCTCCCCGGAGGTCGGCCCAGCCATGGGTGCCGGCGAGCCGCACGCGCACGGCACCGACGGGGTCGGGGGGACCGTCGTAGCTGTCAAACCCGGAGCCGGCGGGTGCGTCCGCACCGGCAGCATCCGCACCGGCAGCGGAGTAGACTTCCCGCTCCCCCACCCTCCGGGGTGCGCCGATGCTGGAGGCGCCGCGGAAGGTGGCGTCCCCGCCGAAGTCCCAGGCGCCGTAGAGGCCCAGATGGACGTGGAGCAGCAGACCGTGCTCGAACGCCAGGAAAAGGTGCTTCCCGTGCGCTGCTGAACCGGTCAGGACATGTCCGTCCAGCAGCGCCGCGCCCTGCACGAACCTTCCCTGCGGGCTCGAGACGGCGAGCCGCTCCCCCGTGAAAACGTCCCCGAACTGGCGCGCCAGCCGGTGGACGGAGTGCCCTTCCGGCACTACTCGAGGACCTCGCCCGTGCGCTCGTACGTGGCGATCTTGCCGATCCGGCGGACGTGGCGCTGGTCGTTGCTGAAGGGCTCGGTCAGGAAGGCCTCGATGATGGCCGTGGCCTCCTCGACGCTGTGCTGGCGGCCGCCGACGGCGACGACGTTCGCGTCGTTGTGTTCCCGGGCCAGTTTCGCGGTGGAGAGGTTCCAGGCCAGCGCCGCCCGGACGCCCTTGACCTTGTTGGCCGCGATCTGCTCACCGTTACCGGATCCGCCGAGGACGATCCCGAGGGCGTTGGTCCCGGCTTCCTGGTCGGCCAGGACGGCGAGCGCCGCGTTGATGCAGAAGGAGGGGTAGTCATCCTGGGCGTCATAGGCGCTGGGTCCGTGGTCCACCACGTCGTAGCCCTTGGAGCCGAGGTGGCTCACCAGGTGGGCGCTGAGTTCCATGCCGGCGTGGTCCGTGGCAATATGCACGCGCGGGAGATCAGTTGGGGTCACGGCGTATCCGTTCAGTCGGAGGGGCAGGTGGGGGCAGGTCACTGGGGCGCAGGACCTGCCGGGGCGGGTTCTGGGGCCGGTTCCCAGCCTACTATTGTCACGTGTTAGTGGTTTGCCGAGCAGCCCATCTGCCTTCATGAAACTGTCACAGCTCCGCGGTCTCGCCGCCGTGGCGGGCCCGGTCGGCCACCCGGGATAGGGCTTGCGCCACGTTATCCGCCGTCGCGGCGCTGCCGCCGCTGACCGTCAGTTTCCGTCCGTCGGAGCGGTCGACGACGACGGCGGGGCCGCTGCTGACCAGCAGTGCCGTGGAGGTGCCTTGGCTCCGGTAGCCCAGGCCGCCATAGTCGGAGGCCCTGACCTCTTTCGGCGTTGCCGCGTCGATGGCGGCGGCGGGAACGTCCATGACCCGAACGAATCCGGCGGCGAAGACCCGGAGGCCGCTGCGGTCCACCCGGATGCGGGCGAACAGGAATGCGGCGGCGAACAGGGCCAGCGCCACAAGAACCGCGGCCAGCCATGGCACGGCGATGGTCAGGAGGGCGGCGGGCAGCAGGGTGGCAATCCCGAGCATCACGAAGACCGAACTGCGGGCGTGGACCCACAGGCTCAGGGAGTCCCGGGCCAGGTCAGGGTCGACTTCACGCTGCAGTGCCTCCCGGATGGCACGGTCATCGTCGGTGGACCAGCGTTCGTCCGCCTTGAAGACGAAGCCCATCACAAAGCCCAGGCCCAGGGCCGCACCGCTGCCCATGGCCAGCACGGCGACGTCCACCCGGGACTCCCTCGCGTCCGCCAGGCCAAGCTGGCCGACGAGCACGGCGGCGAGGACTGTGGTGACGAAGAGGCTCATCGACAGGCCGGCACCCATCATGATCCGGCGCATCACCGCCGGGCGGGACAGCGGCACCGCCTGCACCAGCAAGGCCCAGCCGATCAACACGATCATCGCCGCCCCGACCCCCACGACAGCTCCGAACGGCGCAAAGTCCGCGGCGCCGCCCTGGTCCCAGCGGACGGCCAGCGGATCGGGCAAATCGGGGCGGATCAGGAAGGCGCAGACTACGAACGCGGCTGCGAGCATCACGGGGAAGACCACGGCGAAGCGCAGTGCCCTAGCATCGACGGAATCCCGGAGCTTTCCCATATCCCCAACGCTACCGCTCCCCGACGCTACCGCGGGGTGACGCAGGCAGACATGTGATCCGCGCAACTTGCCAAGCGGCGCTGACGTGAAAGAATAATTTCACGTTACCGCCGATACTTCTGGAGGCCCCACTTTGCCCGGTATGAACCTGACGCGCGCCGAAGCACGCGAGCGCGCCGAACTGATCGCCGTCGAATCCTACGAGGTCAGCCTTGACCTGACGCGCGGCGAGAAGGTCTTCGGCTCCACCACCGCCGTGAAGTTCACGGCCAGGCCGGGGTCCACCACCTTCATCGACGCCGTGACGCACGCCGTGCACAGCGTGACACTCAACGGGCGCGAGCTTGATCCGGCGGAGGTCTCGGACGGCATCCGGATCCAACTGCCCGGGCTGGCCGCCGAGAACAATCTGCTGGTGGTGGCGGACGCCCCGTACATGAACACCGGCGAGGGCCTGCACCGCTTCGTGGACCCGGTAGACAACGAGGTCTACCTCTACACCCAGTTCGAGGTCCCCGATTCCCGGCGGATGTTCGCCGTCTTTGAGCAGCCCGACCTCAAGGCGAGCTTCGCCTTCACCGTCACAGCGCCCTCGCACTGGGACCTGATCTCCAACTCCCCCACGCCGGTGCCGGTCGAGACCATTCCCGGTGCGGACGGCGGCGCGCGGTCCGTCTGGGAGTTCACCCCGACGCCGCCGCTCTCCTCCTATGTCACGGCCCTGATCGCCGGGCCGTACCAGTCGGTCCGCAGCGAGGTCATCTCCGCCGACGGCAGGGTCACGCCGCTGGGCATCTTCGCCCGCAGGTCCCTCATGCAGTACCTGGATGCGGACAACATCTTCGAGCTCACCCGGCAGGGCTTCGAGTTCTTTGAAGCGCAGTTCGGCTGCCCGTACCCGTTCGAGAAGTACGACCAGCTCTTCGTGCCGGAGTTCAACGCCGGCGCCATGGAAAACGCCGGCGCCGTCACCATCCTGGAGGGGTACGTGTTCCGCGGCAAGGTCACCGACGCCCAGGTGGAGCGCCGCGCCATCACGGTGCTGCACGAGCTCGCGCACATGTGGTTCGGGGACCTCGTGACGATGCGCTGGTGGAACGACCTCTGGCTGAACGAATCCTTTGCCGAGTACATGTCCCACCTGGCCGCCGTGGAGACCACGCAATTCGACCACGCCTGGACCACGTTCGCCTCGGTGGAGAAGTCCTGGGCCTACCGGCAGGACCAGCTGCCCACCACGCACCCGATCTTTGCCGAGATCAACGACCTGCAGGACGTCGAGGTGAACTTCGACGGCATCACCTACGCCAAGGGCGCGTCGGTGTTGCGCCAGCTCGTGGCCTGGGTGGGCCCGGAAGAATTCATGGCCGGCGTCCGCGAGTACTTCAGCAAGCACGCCTGGCAGAACACCGAGCTGAGCGACCTGATGGCTGAACTCGAAAAGGCCAGCGGCCGGGATCTGGACCAGTGGGGCCGGCTCTGGCTGGAGACCGCCGGGGTCAACACCCTCGAGCCCGAACTGGCCGTGGGCGGGGACGGGAGGATCTCCTCCTTCACCATCGTGCAGTCCGCCACAGAAGACCAGCCCACCATCCGCCCGCACCGCCTCGCCGTCGGCTTCTACAACCTCACCGCCGCCGGGAAGCTGGACCGCGTCCACCGCGAGGAGCTCGACGTCGACGGCGAGCGCACTTTAGTCCCGGCGCTGGCCGGACTCGCACAGCCGGACCTGATCCTGCTCAACGACGACGATCTCGCCTACGCCAAGGTCCGGCTGGACCCGAAGTCGCTCGCGACGGCCACGGCGCACCTGAAGGACTTCAGCCAGAGCCTGCCCCGCACCCTCGTCTGGGGCTCGGCCTGGGACGCGGCCCGGGACGGCGAAACCCCGGCCCGCGGCTACGCGGAACTGATCCTGGCCAACATTGCCGAGGAATCCGATTCCTCGGTGATCCTGGTCCAGCTCCGCCAGCTCGCCACCACGCTGAACTTCTACGTGGCCGAGGAGCACAAGGAAGCCACCGCGGTGGCCGCGGCCGGCCGGCTCTGGGAGCTCGCCTCCAGCGTCCCGGCCGGCTCCGACGCGCAGCTGCAGTTCGTGAAGTCCTACGCCCTGCTGGCCCGCAGCGCCGGGCAGCTGGACACCGTGTCCGGCCTGCTGGAGGGCACCCTGACCCTGGCTGGCCTCACCGTGGACCAGGACCTCCGCTGGGAACTGATCGCGTCCCTCGTCACCGGGGGCCGTGCCGGGGAGGACCGGATCGACGCGGAACTGGAACACGACAACACCGCCACCGGCCAGAACGCCGCGGCCCTCGCCAAGGCTGCGATCCCCACCCCCGAGGCCAAGGCCGCGGCCTGGGAGTCGATTGTGGTCAAGGGCGAGTTGTCCAACGCGCTCCAGGGCTCGGCCGTGACCGGCTTCACCCGGGTGCTGGATACCGCCCTGCTGGAACCCTTCGCCGAGAAGTACTTCGAGGCCGTCCCGGGCATCGTCAGGGACCGCACGCACGCGCTGGCGCAGCAGATCGTCGTCGGGCTCTACCCGGCGCAGCTGACCACGCAGGCCACCGTGGACCGCACGGATGAGTTCCTCGCCTCGCTGCCGGAAGACAGCACCGCGCTGCGGCGGATGATGCTGGAGAACCGCGACGGCGTGGCCCGCGCCCTGCGGGCCCGCCAGGCGGACGTCGACGCATGAGCCTCGACGAGCACCGTTACGCGCTAACGGTCCGATGGACCGGCAACCTGGGCGAGGGGACGGCGTCGTACCGGGGCTATTCCCGGGACCACGACGTCGAGATCCCGGGTCTCCCGGTCCTGCCGGGCTCCGCGGATCCGGCGTTCCACGGCGACCGGAACCGCTATAACCCGGAGCAGTTGCTCCTGGCGGCGCTCTCGCAGTGCCACATGTTGTCCTTCCTGCATGTGGCGGTGAAGCACGGCGTGGTGGTCACTGCGTACGAGGACCGGGCCGAGGGGCTGATGCGGACCAGCCGGGACGGAAGCGGCCAGTTCGAGTCGGTCACGCTCAAGCCCCGGGTGACCACTGCCGCCCCGGTCTCCGGCGAGCTGCTGGGGCAGCTGCACACCGAGGCCCACAAGGTCTGCTTCATCGCCAGGAGCGTGAACTTCCCGGTGCTCCATGAGCCCACCGCCACGGTCCAGAACCCGAAGGGCTGAGCCTTCAGTCGGTCTCGGCCCGGTACTCGCGCAGAAGCCGGCGCTCGGCCTCCGGGCTGAGCCCGGCTTTGCGTTCCCGGCCGAGCCCGCGGCTGCGTTCATCCGCCAGGGTGTCCCGCAGGGTGTCCATCCACGGGCGGATTTGAAGCCCGGCCGCGCGGGCGGCGTCATTGCTGCGGGCCATAAAGCCGTCCTGTCCGGGCGGCAGCCAGAGCGGCAGCGAGTCCGGTCCGGCCCAGTAGTTGGCGCCGTGCCCCGCCAGCCACTCGCCCGGGACGGCCACCACCTCCGCTTCACCGTCGGTGAGCTGCCGGGCTTCTTCGAGGTACGCGGCAAACGGCACTGTCTCGCCGACGGCGTTGAGCACTCCGGTGACGCCGGTCTCCGCTGCAGCCAGGACCCAGGCTGCAAGGTCGCGGACGTCGATGACCTGGGTGGCGTCGGTGGGGATGTCCGGGACCAGGACGGGGTCCGCGTCCCGGGCGAAGCGGGCCGGCCAGTAGCCGTAGCGGTCCGAGCTGTCACTGGGTCCGCCGATCAGCCCGGCGCGGCAGATGTGGGCCTTGTCCCCGGCCAGTTCCCGGGTCCATTGTTCGATCGCGGACTTGGCTTCGCCGTAGGTGTCCACGGTCAGCACGGCGCCGGCAGCCAGCGGGGGCAGTACCGCCGCGTCCTCCCCCGCGCCGGCCACCGAGTGGTCGGCATACACGGAGCAGCTGGAGATGAAGGTCCAGTGCCGGGCGGAGCCGGCCAGCACCTCAAGCGCCTCCCGCGCCTGCCCGGGATCCCGGGAGACCTCGACGACGGCGTCCCACCCCGCGGCGTCCGCTGCCCCCGCGTAGGCTGCCTTCCCCTGGGAACGGTCTGCCCTCAGCCAGGCCGCGCCGTCCGGCGGCGCGGAAACAGTCCCGCGCGCCAGGCAGGTGACGTCGTGCCCGGCCACGAGGGCCTGCCGGGCTATTTCAGCTGAGAGGAAGGCCGTACCGCCAAGGACCAGAATGCGCATGCGGCCACGCTACGGCGCTACTGTTGAAAGTGAACAGAGTGTTATGCGCCCGGCGAACGCCGAACGGCAGCAGAGCGCCAGAGCGCAGCAGCAAGGAGCACCCCCAGACGATGTACGGCCTGTCCACGACCACCCCCATCACCCCTCCGGATATCTCGGCCATCAACCTGCCCGGGGTCCTCATCAGCATCGGGCTCGGCGTCGCCATCTGGCTGGCGGCGTCCTTTGTGATCAGCGGAATCACCAAACGCGTCGCGGCAGGAACCACTTTCTTCAAAAAGCCGCACTTCCGCTGGGTGGCACCAGCCCTCCGTGCCCTCGACCACGAACGCCGGGTCCAGCGGTCCAACACCATCGGCTCGCTGCTCAACAGCGTCGTCGGCGTCCTGGTCGCGGTCATCACCATCATGTACGTACTCAAGAACCTGAACGTGGACATCGCGCCGTTGCTCACCAGCGTCGGAATCCTCGGTATCGCCATCGGCTTCGGCGCCCAGCAGCTGATCCGCGACTTCCTGGCCGGCATCTTCATCACCCTTGAGGACCAGTACGGGATCGGCGACGTCATCGAGACCAGCGAAGTCGTCGGCGAGGTGGAGGCCATGGGACTGCGGATCACCCGCGTCCGGGCTGAGGACGGCGCTATCTGGTACCTGCGCAACGGGGAAATCCTGCGCGTGGGCAACCGCTCCCAGGGCACGTACGTCGCTCCCGCCACGGAAGAGCCGGACGCTTCCGACGCCGCGGCGGCACCGCAGCAGAAAGCCGGAGAATGACATGACGATCCCGATCGCCGGCGAACCCCGGCAGCCCAAGCAGCTGATGCAGAACGACCCGTTCAGCCAGCCCGGGTACACGGACAACTTCTATGACGCCGTCGGCGGGCACGAGACCTTCGTGAAGCTGACCGACGTGTTCTACGACGGCGTCGCGACGGATCCGCTGTTACGGGAAATGTACCCGGAAGAGGATCTCGGCCCCGCCAAGCGGCGGTTCCTGATGTTCCTTGAGCAGTACTGGGGCGGGCCGACGACGTACGGCGAGGAACGCGGGCACCCGCGGCTGCGGATGCGGCACCAGCCCTTCCGGGTGACGCCCGAGGCCAAGGAGCGCTGGCTGCATCATATGCGCACCGCGGTGGACGCCCTGGAGCTCCCGCCGCTGTACGAGGGGACGCTGTGGGACTACATGGAGCGGGCTGCCCTTTCCATGGTGAACAGCCCGTCCGGCGCCTGACCCGGGCCGCTGCCGGGCGGCGGGTCAGCGGCCTCCGGGTTTAGAGCCCGGTGCCGGTGCGGGCCAGGACGTGCCCGCGGCTGCCGCTGAGCCGGAACCAGCGTCCGGCACGGTACAGCTGCTGTTCGCCGTCGGCCAGGAAACCCAGGGTGAGCGCCGCGAACGCGGCACCTGCCGGGAGTCCGGCCCCGCCGGGGAGTTCCCTGCCCCAGACCGCGGCGCGGGCGTTGTTGACGATCAGTGCGCCGGGCTTGTCCGGCATGATGGCGGCGACCTCGGTGATGCCGGCCTCGGCCGACTGCCGCAGGGCCGAATCCTGCAGGGTGCCCACCAGCTCCCAGCCGCCCCGGGGTGCGCCCACGCCCGCCCAGGACTCGGTGACGGTCACCGGCGGCAGCGGCAGCTCGACGTCGTTCTCCCCCGCCCGCGCCAGCCGGTCCAGCACCGCCGACAGCGGCACCGTCACATCTGTCTCGGCAGGCTGCGCCAGCGCCATGGTCCGCAGGCCAAGGATGGTGGGGGTGGATTCCCCCAGCAGCCGCGGCCGCAGCACACACACGTAGGCGGCCAGCACCGGGCCGGAAGCCTGGAGCCGGATGGCGCCGTCGTCGATCGACTTGGCACGGGTGGCGAAGGTGCGCAGGTCGGCAAGGTCGCGGGGATCGGTGAACTGCAGGGGCTGGGTTAGGACGTCAGACACAATATGGACTCTACCGGCTGCGCCTCTTTTGGGCGGTGCCGCGGTGACGTCTAGAGTCAAACCATGACTGACGCCGACGCCGGATTTCAGGGGCTGCCCACCCAGGACCCCACCTCCTCGCTCCTCGAGCTCCTGAACCTTGGTGAGCTGGAGGGGGCCCGGACCGACGAGGACATCTTCATGGGACCCTCGCAGCAGCAGTCGCGGCAGCGCGTCTTCGGCGGGCAGGTGCTGGCGCAGTCCCTGGTGGCAGGGAGCCGCACCGTTGAGCCGGGACGCGGCGTGCACTCCATGCACGGCTACTTCCTGCGCCCGGGCGATGCCAACAAACCGATCACCTTCGGTGTCCAGCGGTTGCGGGACGGGCGGTCCTTTTCGGCGCGGCGGGTCCACGCCTACCAGGAGGGCATGCCCATCCTGTCGATGATCGCCTCGTTCCAGACCGAGGACGGGGGCATCGAGCACCAGTCCGAAATGCCGTCGGGGATTCCGGACCCGGAGTCGCTGCCCAGCACGGCCGAGCTGCTGGGCAAGTTTGACCACCCGGTGGCCCGGCAGTGGGCCTATGAGCGCCCCTTCGACATCCGCCACGTCGATCCGGCCCTCTACGTCTCGGCCACGGGGGACAAGGAGCCGCGCAACGCCGTCTGGATGAAGACGTTCGGCCCGATGCCTGATGACCCGGAACTGCACCGCGCGGCCCTGGCCTACGCGAGTGACTACACCATCCTGGAGTCCGTCCTCCGCCAGCACGGCATGAGCTGGATTACCCCGGGGATGTCCGTGGCCAGCCTGGATCACGCCATGTGGTGGCACCGCCCCGTCCGCGTTGACGAGTGGCTGCTGTACGTCCAGGAGTCCCCCAGCGCCCAGGGTGCCCGCGGGCTGGCGACGGGCAAGATCTTCAGCCGCGACGGCCGGCACGTGGCCACGGTGGCGCAGGAGGGCATGATCAGGGTCCCGACCGACCTGAAGAACAAGGTCGAAGGCGCCGCGCAGTCCAACGTGCCGCAGCACCAGCTGCGGCAGGCCGGGCGCGGCTAAGGCGTTTCTGAGGCGCCCAGCTCCTGCCGCGTTTCGGCGGCCCCCGCAGGCCGGTGACATGCGAAAAGGCCGGCTCCCCCAGGGGAGCCGGCCTTCACTGTTCTGCTTGGTGCCTCGCGGCGCTTAGCCGCGGCTCTTAGTCGCGGGTGAGGCGGCGGTGCGTCACGCGGTGCGGCTTGGCGGCATCCGGGCCGAGGCGCTCGACCTTGTTCTCCTCGTAGGACTCGAAGTTGCCCTCGAACCAGTACCACTTGGAGGGGTTCTCCTCGTCGCCTTCGTAGGAGAGGATGTGGGTGGCAACCCGGTCCAGGAACCAGCGGTCGTGCGAGACCACCACGGCGCAGCCCGGGAATTCGAGCAGGGCGTTTTCGAGGCTGCTGAGCGTCTCGACGTCGAGGTCGTTGGTCGGCTCATCGAGAAGCAGCAGGTTGCCACCCTGTTTGAGGGTCAGTGCCAGGTTCAGTCGGTTGCGCTCACCACCGGAAAGCACCCCGGCCTTCTTCTGCTGGTCCGGGCCCTTGAAGCCGAAGGCGGCCACGTAGGCGCGGGACGGCATTTCGACGTGGCCGACCTGGATGTAGTCGAGACCGTCGGAGACGACCTCCCACAGGGTCTTGTTCGGGTCGATGCCGCCGCGGCTCTGGTCGGCGTAGGAGATCTTGACGGAGTCACCGATCTTCAGCTCGCCGCCGTCGAGAGGCTCCAGCCCGACGATGGTCTTGAATAGGGTGGTCTTGCCGACGCCGTTGGGGCCGATGACGCCCACGATGCCGTTGCGCGGCAGCGTGAAGGACAATCCGTCGATCAGGGTGCGGTCCTCGAAGCCCTTCTGCAGGTTCTTCGCCTCCAGCACGAGACCACCCAGGCGCGGTCCCGGCGGGATCTGGATCTCTTCGAAGTCGAGCTTGCGGGTCCGGTCTGCCTCGGCAGCCATTTCCTCGTAGCGGGCCAGACGCGCCTTGGACTTGGTCTGGCGGCCCTTGGCGTTGGAGCGGACCCAGTCGAGTTCCTCGGTGAGGCGCTTGGCCTGCTTGGCGTCCTTCTTGCCCTGGACTTCCAGGCGGGCGCGCTTCTTCTCCAGGTAGGTGGAGTAGTTGCCCTCGTACGGGTAGAGGTGGCCGCGGTCCACTTCGGCGATCCACTCGGCGACGTGGTCAAGGAAATACCGGTCGTGGGTGACGGCGAGGACTGCGCCGGGGTAGGCGGAGAGGTGCTGCTCGAGCCACAGCACGCTCTCGGCGTCGAGGTGGTTGGTGGGCTCGTCGAGGAGCAGCAGGTCCGGCTTCTGGAGCAGGAGCTTGCAGAGGGCGACGCGGCGGCGCTCACCACCGGAGAGCAGTGTGACATCGGCATCGGCCGGCGGGCAGCGGAGGGCGTCCATGGCCTGCTCGAGCTGGGAATCAAGGTCCCAGGCATCGGCAGCGTCGATCGCTTCCTGCAGCTGGCCCATTTCCTCGAGGAGGACATCATAGTCAGCGTCGGGGCTGGCCATCTCTTCGGAGATCGCGTTGAACCGCTGGATCTTCCCGATGATCTCGCCAACGCCTTCCTGGACGTTGCCGAGAACGGTCTTGTCTTCGTTCAGCGGCGGCTCCTGCAGCAGGATGCCGACCGTGTAGCCGGGGCTGAGCCGGGCTTCTCCGTTTGAGGGAGTGTCCAGGCCTGCCATGATCTTGAGAATGGTGGATTTACCGGCACCATTCGGGCCAACGACGCCAATTTTTGCCCCAGGGAAGAAGGACATGCTGACGTCGTCGAGGATAAGTTTTTCGCCAACAGCCTTACGGGCCTTGGTCATTGTGTAGATAAATTCCGCCATGCCTACAAATCTAGTGGCTCGGCCCGAATATCTCACATTCCGGGCACGCCCGCGCCGACAAGGCACCGTCCGTCCGCCAGTACCGGCAGGACCACGACGTTCACTTTGCCGTTCCGGACCTGGCCGACGATGCAGTCATCGCCTTCCCGCACCGCGATTTCGACCGCGTCGGCATCGAGACCCGTGGGCGTGCGGCTTGCGGTGACTTGAATGTCCCCGGCAGAGAAGCCCGCCGCAGTCACTGCGTCCCGGAGTTGTTCCGTGCCGGGTTTCCCGGCGGCAACCTGTCGCAGGGCCGCCTCCAGCCTGGTCTTCGCAGCCGGTGTGGCCGGGGACGGTGTGGCCGCGGTCATTGACCCAGCGCCGGGGATTGGGGCGGACGCCGGCGCGCCCACCGGGGGCGGCACCTCCGGCGCGGAGGCCGCCCCGGCCACGGACGGCGTGGCACTGCCGGTGCCTGCGCCCGTGCCCGCCGAGCAGCCGGCCGCTGACAGGAGGCACAGCGCGAAAATTCCGAGGGATGCCGCGAGCCGGTACCCGGGGATGCGTCCCCGGCGTCCGTCAGGGAGGATCCGCATCCCTCCCCTGGGCGCCGTCTTCCGAATGTTCACGCTGGCCCATATCACCCGGCAATTCTGCCATGCGGTCCGGGCTCAGGCTGCGGCCGCTTTCAGTTCGCCAGTCTCCTCGTCCACCTCCTCCGCCTCGCCGCTCGCGTCGTCAATGAACATGGTGTGGGTGTCAGCCCCTTCATCAGCCCCGCCATCGTCCGCGCCGTCCGCCGGCAGATGCTGGCTGTGGCTCTCGTCATCGACCGCGGACGCAGCGGCTAGGGCGGCGGCGGCCTGGCCACCGGCCCCGGACATGCGGGTGAAGTTCGCGGATCCCCACATGAGGTCATGGCCGACGGATTCGGCGTCGATTTCCGCCACATGGTAGATCCGGCCGTCTTTTTCCCAGCTCCGCATCTTCAGCCGCCCCACGACGATGACGCGCTGGCCCTTCTTGATGCTGCAGCCGATATTGCCCGCCAACTGCCGGTACCCCTGGACCGTGAACCAGTTGGTGTTCCCGTCGATCCAGGTGCTGGAGGCGCGGTCATAGCGCCGTTCTGTGGAACCTAAACGGAATTTCGCCGTAGCCACTCCCCCGGGCGTCGTCGAGCTTTTGATCTCCGTGGCGACGAAGCCACGGACCGTAATGTTGTCACTCATTCTTCTGTCCTGTCTCGAATTGTCGTGCCCTAGCAGGCAACTTCAGCTTCGGGCAGCGAACACGCGGCGGGGAGGCCCGGGCTGCGGTATGTGGATATCCAGGGTCCCCGGAGGCTATTGGGGACAGGTCGGGTCACGCTGGACAAGCCGTCCGGTGGACTTGACCACCTTCCGGGGCAGGGCACTGTAAACTTTTTGAGGCGCCCCCGGCAGCAGCCGGTCGGCGCCGACAGTGCCCCAGTAGCTCAGGGGATAGAGCAGCGGCCTTCTAATCCGCCGGTCGGGGGTTCGATTCCCTCCTGGGGCACTCGCGAAAGAGGCTCTGGCCTGCATAAACCCAGGTCAGAGCCTCTTCCCATTCAGCATAGGATCCCCAGATCCACATCGTCCGGCGCCTCCGTGGTGCACCGCGGCGGGGCCCGGCACAAATGCCTAGTCGGCCAGGATCTGAGAGATCCGCTGATACGAGACGCCCATGACAACCCCAATGTCGCGGACGGTCATACCTTCCTGCTGCATCAGTGTGGCGGCCTTCTTCGTTTCCATTTGACGCGTTGCGCTGGACCCTGCCGGCCTCTTCTGTGAGCTGCTTGGCGTGGTCGATGAGTTCGGCGACGGTTTCCGGGATCTGCGGCTGGATGTCGACGTCGAACGAGTCTTCCGGTTCCCCGGTTAGTGCGGCGGCGGCGGCGTCGCGGACCATGGCGTCAACCTGGCCGAGTCGCTTCACCTGCGTGAACGGGCCGGGAACTTCCGGGACCTCAATGGCCCACGGAGTTGCCGGCGCGCTGGGCTAGTGCGGTGAGCTTCATGTCAGTCTCCCAACTGCTTGAGGATCTTCTTAGCGGTGACCAGGTGTCGGTGGCCGGAGGATCTGGTGGGTTGGCATTCTGGCCGTCGTTATCTGGCCTGCCGGAACTTTTCCGAAGGTCAGGGCCGCGATGCTAGATCCATTTGTTGTGCTTGAACGTCCAAAACAGCACCAGGCCCATCGCCACCATGAGTCCCAGGGCCATCGGGTAGCCGAAAACCCAGTCGAGTTCGGGCATGGTGCGGAAGTTCATGCCGTAGATGGTGCCGATCAGCGTCGGGGCGAACAGGATCGCCGCCCACGAGGAAATCCGCTTGACCTGCTCGTTCTGGGCGTAGCTGGACTCGGTTAGCAATCGCATTTCGTCATTCTGCCGCTGCGCCACCAGGGCCGCGTTGACGGCGAGCGCATTTTGAAGCAGTGCCCGGAAGGCAGTGATCCGGTCACTCAGCCGCAGGACGTGGTCCAGGACGTCCCGGAAGTGGTCCTGCAGCTCCGGGTCCGGATGATGGTCCGATGACTCCACCATCAACGACTGCAGGATCCCGGTCAGAGGGGCCGTCGCACGCTGAAACATGATGACCTGGCGCGAGAGTTCGTAGATCCGGCGCGACACGCCCGGGTCCGCTGCGAAGAGGTCGTCTTCGATTTCATCGACGTCGTTCTCCAGGCCGGCAGCAACCGGCTCGTACTCATCGACCACCTGGTCCAGAATCGCGTAGAGCACAGCGTGCGGCCCGAGGGCCAGGAACTCCGGTTCGGATTCCATCCGTCGGCGCACCCGCGCCAGGTCCGGCGCTTCGGCACGGCGGACCGTGACAACAAAGTCCAGACCGGTAAAGACATGGATCTCGCCGAACTCAACCTTCTCCACGTCGTCGAGGTAACGCGCCGGCCGCAGCACCAGGAAGAGGGTCTCGCCGTAGTGTTCCAGCTTCGCCCGCTGGTGACCGGCGAGCGCATCCTCCACGGCCAGATGGCTGAGGTCGAATTCATCGGCGACCGAACGGAGTTCCTCCGCATCCGGCCGGTAGAGCCCGATCCAGGCCATTCCCTGGCGCTGCCGTAAGACGAAGAACGTCTCGTCCAAACCCTCCGGATCCGCAGTCCGGTAACCGTCCACATACACGGCGTTGTCCACGATGGTCACGGCCGCGCCTCCTCCGCCAGATATCCCCTGGCTGCGACGTTATACCGTGGCATCACGGGTGCCAACAGCTGCAAGATTCGCTACCGGTGCAGGCCGCCCGGGACTATTATTCGCCTTAGGCCGATCGGCCGATTACTTCCACTATGGAGGCGAAAAAATGTTGGGTGAATCCCCGGTCCACACGACCTTGGAGATGGCGGCGCTCGGGGGCAACGGGCTCGTGTTCGAGGAATACGACTTTCAACGGACACCGCATCGGCGTCAAGCCCCTCTTCCCGCCAGGCGGGAAGACTCTTGAAAGGTATGGCCTCCATGACCGAGACACCCCGGGGATTCGACCCCAATGAACCGACGACGGCCCGGCAGCCTGAGACCGCCGGCGCCTCCGGATACCCCGAGGATCGCCACCCTACGCAGCCACCGGCCGACGGCGCCGGAATGGTCCCGGACCGGCCGCCGGCCACCGACGGGACGCCGCGCCCGGCCAGCGCAGACAGGACGGCCAGCGCGGACAGGACGGCCAGAGCAGGCAGGACTGACAGCGCGGACAGGCCGGCACCGACGGCCCGTGCCGGCGCAACAGAACCCCGCCAGGTCACCCGCGCGGGAATGGTCTGGGCCGCCGTCGCCAGCGCCCTGGTGGTGCTGATCCTGCTGATCGCGTTCATCCTGCAGAACCAGGACTATGTCCAGGTGAGGTTCTTCGGCCTGCAGGGGGCTGTGGCGCTCGGCGTCGCCCTGCTCATCGCGGCGGTCGGCGGGGGCGTGCTTGTCGCCATTGCCGGCGCCGCCCGGATCATCCAGCTCCGGCTCGCCGCCCACCGCCGGCGGGTCAGGCCCAAAGGACGCCGCTGAGGCATCGCCGTGCGGCCGCCGCCCCGACGGGCTGGCCGCCAGGCGCGGCCGCAGCGCCCAGGGCCGTCGGCAAACCCTACGGCAGGGTCAGGATGACCGGTCCGTCCGCCGTGATCGCCACGGTGTGCTCGCTGTGCGCGGCGCGGCGGCCGTCCGCCGAGCGGAGGGTCCACTCGTCGTCGTCGTGGAAGTAGTCGTCCTGGCCGCCCAGGATCAGCATCGGCTCGATCGCGATGACCAGCCCCTCGGTCAGCTTGATGCCCCGGCCCGGCCTGCCGTCGTTGGGAACGTCCGGTTCGGCGTGCATGGTCTTGCCGATCCCGTGGCCGCCGTGGTCTGCGAGCAGTCCGTAACCGGCGCGGCGTGAGGCCCCGCCGATCGCGTAGCCCAGATCCCCCATCTTGTTCCCGATCCGGGCGGCGTCAATGCCCCGGGCCAGGGCGGCGTCCGTGGCATCAATCAGGGCCTGGTCCACCGTATCGGCCGTGCCCACGATGAAACTGACGGCCGCATCCCCGCACCAGCCCTCGAGGAAGGCGCCGCAGTCGACGCTGAGCAGGTCGCCGTCCCGGAGCCGGTAGTCGTTGGGAATGCCGTGCACCACGGCATCATTGACGCTCGTGCAGATGACGCCGGGGAACGGCACGGAGGCCCAGCGCGGCTTGTAGTTCAGGAACGCCGGCGTCGCTCCGGCACCGGCGATGGTCGCCGCGGCCACCGAATCAAGTTCCTTCAGGGACACTCCGACGGCGGCAGCCTCCCGGACCGTCGCCAGCGTGTTCGCCACCACCCGGCCGGCTTCGCGCATCAGGGCAATCTCGGCGGGACTCTTGATCATCGACATGGCTTCAACTCTAGAGCCATCGGGAACTCGAGAGCCACGGTGGCCGTGGATAAAGTGGCCTCATGGCCAACGCTGAACTGACCTGCGCCATCCGCTCCCGGCTCCGGGCCGCCGCCGATCCCGTCCGGGCTGCCGGGGCGCAGGCCTACATGAAATCGGAGATGCCTTCCCTCGGCGTGCGGGTGCCGGAAGTCCGCCGGATCGTCAAGGCCGCCGCCACGGAGCTACCGCCCGGCCCCCTCGGGGAGCTGAAATCGACCGTGCTGGAACTGTGGCGCGGCGCGAGCTGGCGCGAGGAACGGTATGCCGCCATCGACCTGACCGGGCTCAGGCTGGCCGCCGGCGAGCTCAGCATGCTGCCGGTGTACGAGGAAATCATCCGCAGCGGGGCGTGGTGGGATCTCGTGGACGGGGTGTCGCACAGGCTGTGCGCCCTGCTGCAGGCACACCGGGAAGACCTGACCCCGGTGCTCCGCCGCTGGAGTACGGACGAGGACTTCTGGATCCGGCGGGCCTCGATCACGGCGCAGCTGGGCGCGAAAGCCGCGACGGACACCGCCCTGCTCCGGGACGTCATCGAGGCGAACCTGGCCGACCGGGAATTCTTCATCCGGAAGGCGATCGGCTGGGCGCTGCGCGACTACTCCGCAACGGAACCGGACTGGGTCCGCGCGTTCGTGAAGCGGCACCGCACGGAGCTGAGTCCGCTCTCGCGCAAGGAAGCCCTCCGGAAGCTGCCCTGACGTGAAACGCCCCAAAACCCTAGATGACGGGCCGGGTGGTGACAGGCTCCTCCTGCTTGCTGAACAGCATCTTGGTCTTCGGATCGAGGAAGATCAGGTACAGGGCAAAGAGCAGCGCGATGATGGCCGCGGCATTGCGTGCGAGTGCGAGAGCCAGTCCCAGGTCGGCGGTCTGCAGGTACGGGAAGACTTCCAGCTGGTCCGAGATCGCGTACACCATGAAGAAGGACACGATGAAGTACAGCGCCTTGACCTGCCAGTCATCGCGGATGCCGGTGACGGCAAACAGCGGAATGAGCCAGACCACATACCAGGACTGGATCATCGGGGCCAGGACGACGACGGCGGCGAACGCCAGCGTGAGCCGGCGCATCAGGCGGTCGTGGTCCCCGCGGAAGATCTGCCAGGCGACGATCCCGAGCGCAAGCAGTTTGCCGGCGTCGTACACCCACTTGGCCAGCCCCCAGCCGTCGAGCCCGACAGCGTTGAAGATGGAAGCCACCACCAGGCCCAGCAGGCCGATCGGGGCGTACCAGATCCAGATGCTGCCCGGCGCGGACAGTCCGTTGACCCAGCCGAAGCCGAAGCCGTTGACCAGGCTCATGGCGTAGAGCAGCGCCAGCGTAATCCCCGCCGTGAGCCCCCAGAAGACGAATTTCCGCGGCCAGCCGGCGTTTTTTCCCGCCCAGAGCAGGCCGATGAACGGCAGGAACACGATGGTGATCGGCTTCACCGAGATGGACAGGGTCACCAGCACCAGGCCCAGGATGACCCGTCGGGTGGCGCAGTAGTAGAGGCCTGCGAGGGCCAGGCCGATCATCAGGGCATCGTTGTGGACGCTCGCGATGAAGTTGGTGAGGAACAGCGGGTTGGCGGCGGTCAACCACAGCGCACGGTGCGGGTTGACGCCGTGCAGTTCCGCGAGCTTCGGCACGTAGATGATGCAGAGCACGATCCCGGCCAGTGCGGCGAGCCGGAACAGCATGATGCTGGCCTCCGGGTGCACGTTGGTGGACCAGACGACGAACTGCTCGATCCAGAGGAAAAGCTGGCCGTAGGGGACGGGCGCCTCGGTCCACATCTTGTCGGCGCCGAGCTGGAAGTAGTTGGACAGCGCCGAGATGCCGTTTTCGTAGGGGTTGAAGCCTTCCACCATCAGGCGTCCCTGGCCGATGTAGGCGTACACGTCCCGGCTGAAGAGCGGCACGGAGAACATCAGGGGAAGCCCCCAGGCCACCACTGCCTGCAGCGTCGCCTTACGGGCATCCGCCCCCCAGACGCGCACGCGCTGGCCCAGCCGCAGCCAGGCACGGACCAGCAGCATCCCGCCGATGGCAAGGAGGACGATGCACAGGCCGACGCCGACTGCCTCCGTCCGCAGCCAGATGAACAGCGGAACCCTGCGGAGTTCGGAAACCGGCGCGAGCCAGCCGACGCCGAGCGAACCGATCGCCATGAACACTGATCCGACGAATCCGGCCAGGAGCGGGGAACGGGCGTTGTCCACATCGGCAACAGCTGCCGTTTGGGCGGTGCGGGACGTACCGGCGGCCGTTTTCGCCGCCGCAGGTACAGGCGCCGTCATCTCAGGATGGTCCAATCTCTTGTGGGGCTGAAAACCGCCCGCAGCCGGCCGTTTGAAATGGCCCGGGGCGCCGCGTTTAGGAAATAAGTTGCCGAAAAAATTCGACGGTCGCGTACCCGAAATCCTAGCACCGGACGGCTCTACGGCGACGAAACGGTAGGCTGGGCGCGTGCCTATAACTAACGAACGCATCGTCTGGATCGACTGCGAAATGACCGGCCTGGACACCAGGAACGATGCCCTCATCGAGGTGGCCGCCCTGGTGACCGACTCCGAGCTCAACATCCTGGGGGACGGCGTCGACGTCGTCATCAAGCCGGACGACGCCGCGCTGGCCCAGATGAGCGACTTCGTGCGCGACATGCATACCCGCTCCGGGCTGCTGGCGGAGCTGCCGCACGGCAAGACGATGGCCGAAGCCCAGGCCATAGTGCTGGACTACATCAAGCAGTGGGTGCCGGGCTCCAAGAAGGCGCCGCTGGGCGGCAACTCGGTGGGAACCGACCGCGTCTTCCTGGTCCGGGACATGCCGGAGCTGGTGGAACACCTGCACTACCGGGTCATCGACGTCAGCACCATCAAGGAGCTGTCCCGGCGCTGGTACGCGCGGGCCTACTTCCAGTCCCCCGCCAAGCTGGGCGGCCACCGCGCCCTCGGGGACATCCAGGATTCCATCGACGAGCTGCGCTACTACCGCGAGGCCGTCTTTGTTCCCGCCCCCGGACCGGACAGCGCCACCGCGCAGCGGATCGCCAGGCGGGTCATGGGAACGGCAGAATCGGCCGCCGCGGAGTAGCCCCGGGGTAATCTGCGCCACGTTTGACGGAAATTTTTGCCGAAAACCCCAAAAATGGCGAAAGCAGCCCCGAACAGCAGGTAAGCTGTTTGTCGTTGCCTTTTCAGCCAGCCGGTTCGCCGGAGGGCATGGCGGGGCACATGGTGGGCGTAGCTCAGTTGGCAGAGCGCCTGGTTGTGGTCCAGGAGGTCGCGGGTTCAACCCCCGTCGCTCACCCTCATGAAGGACGGCAGAATTGTCCGACCTTAGACAAAGGCCGCACCGGATAACCGGTGCGGCCTTTGTCGTCTGTCCAGTTGCTTGCCGACGCAGTGGCATCCCAGGATCTGTCAACGGAAGGACCCGCAGTGAAGCGCAAGCTCTTTGAAGAAGACCACGAGATGTTCCGGGAAATGGCCGCCGAATTCAACGCGCGTGCGGTCGCCCCGCACTACGCCCAGTGGGACAAGGACCACATGATGTCCCGGGAGCTGTGGGCTGCGGCCGGCGAGCAGGGCCTGCTGGGCCTCGCTGTCCCGGAGGAATTCGGCGGCCTGGGCATGGACGACTATCGCTACCGGGCTGTACTGGACGAGGAATTCGCCAAGAGCAACCACCTCGCCGTGGGCCTGGCCTTCCACCTGCACGACGACATGGTCCTCCCCCATCTGCTGGCCTATGGCTCCGATGATCTCAAGGGCCGGTGGCTGCCGGGCATGGTGTCCGGCGAGATTGTCACCTCCATCGCCTGGACCGAACCCGGTGCCGGCTCGGACCTGCGCGGTATCCGCACCAAGGCCGTGCGCGACGGCGGCGACTGGCTGATCAGCGGCCAGAAGACCTTCATTGGCAACGGCATCTCCGGCGACGCGTCCCTGGTCCTGGCCCGGACCGACGGCGGCACCGGACGCGGCAACCACGACTCGTTCTCCCTCTTCATGGTCCGCAAGGGCGAGGGCTACAACACCGGCAAGCAGCTGGACAAGATGGGGCTCAAGGCCTCGGACACCGCGGAACTGTTCTTCGACAACGTCCGTGTCCCGCACGCGGATCTCGTCGGCGAGGAAGGCAAGGGCCTGCAGTACGCCGCCGAGCAGCTCCCGCAGGGCCGGCTCGCCATCGCCACGGCAAGTTCCGCCGTCGTCCGCGCCATGTACGAGGCGACCGTCCGCTACACGAAGGAACGCAACGCCTTTGGTGAGCGGATCATTGACTTCCAGAACAGCCGCTTCGAACTCGCCGATATCCTCACCGAGGTCGAGGTCACCGAAGCCTACGTCGACCAGGCGATCCTTGCCTTCAACGCCGGAGAACTCGACGCCGCGTCCGCCGCCCGTGCAAAGCTGTGGGCGTCCGAGCGCGCGAAGTCCATCACGGACCGCTGCCTCCAGCTGCACGGCGGCTACGGCTACATCCTCGAATATCCGGTGGCCCAGGCCTACCTCGCCGCCCGGCTGCTGACCATTTTCGGCGGCACCAACGAAATCATGCGCGACGTCGTCGGCCGCACCATCGCCGGCTGACGTTCCGGAAGCGACCAGCCAGCAAGCATTAGAGAGAACACCTGAGATGACCGTTCTGCCAATCACGATCTGGGGCGAGCCCGTGCTGCACCGCCGGGCCGCGGAAGTCGAAGCCTTCGACGACGAACTCCGCACCCTTATCGCGGACATGTTCGAGACCAACGACGCCGCCAACGGCGTCGGTCTGGCTGCGCCCCAGGTCGGGGTGGGCAAGCGGCTCTTCGTGTACAAATACGAAAACGACGACGGCGCGCCGCCATCTGGCGTCGTGGTCAACCCGGTGCTGACCCTCTCCAAGATCTCCGGCGCGCTGCCGGACCCTGACGAGGACGAAGAGGGCTGCCTGTCCTTTCCCGGCGGGCAGTACCCGCTGAAGCGCGCCGAGTGGGCCCGGGTGCAGGGGTTCGACGGTGACGGCAAACCGGTCGACTTCGAGGCAACAGACTGGTTCGCCCGGGTGATCCAGCACGAATACGACCACCTCGACGGCAAACTGTACGTCAACCGGCTGATCGACCGCTACGCCCGCAAGGCCATGAAACAGGCCAAGAAGAGCGGCTGGGGCGTCCCCGGGCTGATCTGGATGCCCGGCGTGGATCCGGACCCGTTCGGGCACTGAGAGCCGGCGACGGCCGGCTGATTCGCTCCGAGGGTCCGGACCCCTTCACGACGAGCGGTCGACGGCGGCCAGGATCGCGGCGCCGAGCTCGGCAGGTTTGGTGAACTGCGGCCAGTGCCCGGTGGGCAGGTCCACGTAGTCGACCTCGCGGATCCGTCCGAGCTCAGCCACGTACGGGTGGCCCCCGGCAATCATTTCCGTCAGCACCGAGGTCCGGAATTCGCAGGCGATGACGGTGGCCGGGACCGCGTACCGGCGTTCATCCGTGAGCTGCTGCCGGTCCTGGGCCACTCCGCGAGGCTGCGGGATGGCGCGGGCGCGGAACATGGCGCGCAGCTCGTCGGTCAGGTCGGTGAGGTCCTCGTCCTCGAAGAGCTCCCACGGCGGCAGCGGCACGTCGTCGCCGTCGGCCGGGAGTTCGTCGTTGATGACCCCGCCCTCCCCAAGCGGACCGCTGTCCACGTAGATTGCCCGGGCCACCCGCTCCGGGCGGGCGTCGACGGCGCCGTGGATGATGGCTCCCCCGCCGGAGTGGCCCACGAGGACCACGGGGTCATCGAAGGAATCGATCTTCGCCACGACGGCGTCGATGTGGGTGCGCAGGCCGATGCCGGCCCGCGGCGCACCGGCCGACTCCAGGCCCGGCAGCGTCAGCGGGTGGACCTTGTGCCCGGCCGCAACGAGCGGCGGGGTGACCTCCTCCCACGACGAGGCGTCCAACCAGAATCCGGGTACGAGGATGATGTCCATGCCGGTACCCTACCGTTCGAGTACCAGCTCCACCACCTGATAGGGGTCCTCGCCCGGGACGACGTTGTGCATGGTGATTTTGCCGGGTCCCTCCCCCGGCTCGACGTGGATCTGCCAGCCCCAGTCCGGGCCGGTCGGCGCCGCGTAGGAGCCGTTGAGCCGCAGGACGCCGTCGCCGCCCACGGTCCCGGAGAACTGCATCAGGGCCCGGCCCGTATGCCAGGAGTCCACCCACACCGCAGTGGCCGGCTCCGCGTCGGACGCGCCGCCGGCCAGCAGCAACAGACCTTCCTGTGGGCTCTCACCGTCTGACCAGGTGTAGGCGACACTCGCGAAGTGCGCCGCGGTCACCTGCACTGTGGCGGTGGCCGCCGAGTCCTTGAAGTCGTCCGTGGGCATGATCCGGAGGCGGTTGGTGCCCCGCCAGCTCCCCAGCAGGGGCCGCAGGTATTCGACAATATTCATGGCTGCAGTCTAGCCACCTGACGCCATTCCGGTCTTCGGGGATTCCCTCAGGGAGAGCGCGGAACGATCGTCTGTTGCTGCGGGCAGGACCCGAGAATCCGTTTCATGACGTCCTTCTCCGCCGGCGTGACCCACAGCCGGTAGGCCGCCTTGACCGAGATCTGCCGGGCGACGTAATGGCAGCGGATGGCCTTGTTCGGCGGGAGCCAGGTGGCGGCGTCGGACGCGCTCTTGTCCTGGTTCGCCTGGCCGTCCACGGCGATAAGGTTCAGCGGATCATTCGCGAGGTGCTCGCGCTGCTGGGCCGTCAGCTGTTGCGCGCCTTTCTGCCAGGCATCGCCCAGCGCCACGACATGGTCGATCTGCACGGCCTTGCTGCTCTCGGCGCCCCGGCGGAAGGCGATCAGCGCTCCGGTGTACGGTTCCTGGAATGTCCCGGCGGCCACCCGGCAGCGGGAGGCTTCGGTGAATTGAGCGTCCGCCAGGTCGCGGCGGAGGATGTCGTTGCGCGTATCGCAGCCGTTGCGGTCCACGTCCAGCCAGGCCTGGCCGAAGGCGGCGCGGTCGTAGTTGCCGCTCGCCGCCCGGCCCTTGACCGGCAGCGTGTCCAGCGCAGCAGCCGCAGTGCCCGGCGGAACAGGGTGCACGGACTGCACGGCCTTCATCCAGCCCTTCGCCAGGACCGGCGCCTCGCTGGGTCCGGCCGCCGACGGCTCCATGGCGGCGAACTGTCCGCTGGTGAAGAACCAGCCCAATCCACCGGCCAGAACGAGGGCCGCGGCGGCCAGCAGGGCCCAGGCCTGGCGGGACCGGCGCCGCGCCCGGCGGAAATCCGCCCAGGTGACCGTCATGACCCGGCGCGGTCATTGAGCTCCGGAGCGGTTCGTTCTTGCTGCACCCCAGAATCCTAGGGCAGACCCCCGACGCTCAGGGCGTTCTCCACAATGTGGAGGACATGTGCCCTGCTAGTTCTCCTTCGTCACCCGCACGAGGTCCTCGTTGGCCAGGTCCATCAGCTCCTCGAGCTGCTTGACCCTGGCGTCGTCGATTTCGCCGGCGTTGTGCTTGGCGAGGGCATCGTCAAGGAGACGCTTCGCTTCCTTGACGTTCCGGCGGGCCATATCCAGCGCGCGTTCCAGGGTGGTTTCGTGCTCCACAGCCGAGTTCTGTTCCATGGCTCCATTGTGGTGCCCTTTCCCGGCCGATTCCAGAGCATCGGCCGGGAAAGAAACAAATAAGTCCCGGTCAGGGGCGTGCGGCGAAGCCGCCGGCGTCAGCCGCCGGCAGGCAGACCGGCGGCGGCAATGATCGAAGCCGCATCCTTGGCGGGGAACGACGGCGGGTTGACACCGGCCATTTCCTCCATGACGCGGACAACCTGGCAGCTGTAGCCGAACTCGTTGTCGTACCAGACGTAGACGACCAGGTTCTTGTCGTTGGAGATGGTGGCCAGTCCGTCCACGATGCCTGCCCGGCGGGAACCGACGAAGTCGGTGGAGACAACCTCAGGAGAATCGATGTAGTCGAGCTGCTTGCGCAGCTCCGAATGCAGCGACATTTCCCGCAGGAAGTCGTTGACCTCATCCTTGGTGGTGCCGTTTTCCAGGCTCAGGTTGAGGATGGCCAGGGACACGTCCGGGGTGGGGACGCGGATGGAGCTGCCCGTGAGCTTGCCCAGCAGTTCCGGCAGGGCCTTCGCAACGGCCTTGGCGGCACCGGTTTCGGTGATGACCATGTTCAGCGCGGCCGAGCGTCCGCGGCGGTCGCCCTTGTGGAAGTTGTCGATCAGGTTCTGGTCGTTGGTGAAGGAGTGGACTGTCTCCACGTGGCCGTGCACCACGCCGAAACAGTCGTTGATCACCTTCAGGACCGGGGTGATGGCGTTGGTGGTGCAGGAAGCGGCCGAGACGATTGTGTCCGAGTCGGTGATGGTGCCCTGGTTGATGCCGTGCACGATGTTCTTCAGCTGGCCCTTGCCCGGGGCGGTGAGGAGCACGCGGGAGGCGCCTTTGCTCTGCAGGTGCTGGGACAGGCCCTCCGCGTCGCGCCAGCGGCCCGTGTTGTCGACGATGAGTGCGTCGTGGATGCCGTAGGCGGTGTAGTCGACCGTGGCGGGGTTGTCCGAGTAGATGACCTGGATCTGGACGCCGTTGGCCGTGATGGTGTCGTTCTCGTGGTCCACCTTGATGGTGCCCTCGAAGGAGCCGTGGACGGAGTCCCGGCGCAGCAAGCTGGCGCGCTTGGTCAGGTCGTTGTCCGAACCGCGGCGGACCACGATCGCGCGCAGGCGCAGGCCGTGGCCGCCGCCGGCCTTTTCGATCAGGAGGCGGGCCAGGAGCCGGCCGATGCGGCCGAAGCCGTAGAGGACGACGTCGGTGCTGGTGCGGTCGTCGCCGCCGCGCTTCCCGACGACCTCGGCGAGTTCCGCGCGGAGGAACTCATCCAGGCTGACGCCGTCGCCCTCGGCGCGGTACTTCTCGGTGAGACGGGCGATGTCGATAGCCGCCGCGCCGAGGTCAAGCTTCGTCAGGGCGTCCAGCAGCGGGGCGGTCTCCTCGAGGCGGAGCTCTTCCTTGCTCATCCGGCGGGCGAAACGGTGCGCCTTGAGGATGTTCATGGTGGACTTGTTGATCAGGCTCCGACCATGGATGCTCGTCACCACGTTGTTCTCGCGGTACAGCCGGCCAATCACCGGGATCATGGCCTCGGCGAGCGCCTCGCGGCCCATCCACGTATCAAGACAAGAATCTGACGTCTGGCTCACAGAACTACCTTCCTAAAATCCACCACATACGTCCTCGTATGTGGAAGTCGGCCGCCGGACGGTGTCCGGAACCTGGGCTTCGCCGGGGATTCGGTACCACCCCGGGCGCCTGCGTGTGGCGCAAAGAAAACCACCGGCTGCGAACGCAGAACCGGTGGCAGAACTTCTACGTTCGCTATCCATTCTAAGTCGGCCACGCGGCGGCCGGTGCCCCGTTACGCGTGAAATCACTCACACGGGAACAACGCGCGCGCTACGCTGGGGCGATGTTCAAGAGTGGGGCCCTGCTGCTGGTGCTGATCCTCTGCTCCGGCTGCACCGCTACGCCACCGCCGGCACCGGAACCGACGTCGGGCCCGGCGTCTGCGCCGCCGCCGTCGTCGACTTTCACGCTGGTGGCGCACCGCGGGGGCTCACTGGTGTACCCGGAATCGTCCGCGGAAGCCTTCGAGGCGGTCAGCAGGACGGCGTTCCCGATCGAGACGGATCTGCGGCCGCTGAGGGACGGGACCCTCGTGCCGCTGCACGACGACACCGTGGACCGGACCATGTCCGGCGTGACCGGCCGCCCGGCAGACATCACGCCGGAGCAATGGAAGGCGGCGCACATCAAGAACCCGCAGGGTGGCGCCGAGGGTTCTCCCACCACTTGGGAAGCCATGCTGGACGAGTACGGCGGACGCAGCGTCCTCGTGCCGGAAGTGAAGGATCCGGCTATTGACCTGGCAGCGTTTGCCGACTCGATCCTCAGGCGCGGCGTCCGGGACACAGTGATTGTCCAGTCGTTCAGCTACCCGGTTGCCCAGACCCTGGCCAAGTCCGGGCTGCAGGTCCTGTATCTGCTGCACGAGGGCGAGGAGCCTGATCCGGCCGCGATTCGCTCCAGCGGCATTGACCACGTGGGGCCGGATAAGAGAGTCAGCGCCGACTACCTGCGCAGGCTCAAGGATGCCGGGCTGACGGTGTGGCCCTATACGGTCAACGACGGCGCCACTGCGTCCCGCCTGCGCCGCGACGGCGCCGACGGTGTCTTCACCGACGATCCGTGGGAGCTTTCGAAGCAGCTGGGGCTGGGCTAACTCCGGGCTAACTCGACTGCGGTGGTGGATGGATGGGTTGACCGATACGCCGGGTTCTGTGTTCCCGCGCTGTTACCGGCGCGGGAATAGCGGCCATCCATCTACGGACGCCGTTGCCGACGCCCTCCAGCAGCCTACCCGGACACTCGGGCGAGCAGCCCTCAAACGTGCCCTGTCTGGCCTTGCTCCGGGTGGGGTTTACCTAGCCTTCCCGGTCACCCGGGAAGCTGGTGGTCTCTTACACCACCGTTTCACCCTTACCTGCCCTGCCGTCTGTGCAGGCACACACGGCACGCAGGCGGTCTGTTCTCTGTGGCACTGGCCTGCGGGTTACCCCGAGTGGGCGTTACCCACCACCCTGCCCTGCGGAGCCCGGACGTTCCTCGAGCCACTTGCGTGACGCGCGGCCGCCTGGTCAACCCATCCGCTGTCCATTCTACGGGGACCGGGGACCGCTGATCACCGGGGTCCATTTGGCGTCTCCGGTGGGAGAATGGAAGCAGGAACGGGGCCCGCGTGGGGACCCGGATTCGGGCTGGACCAGGAAGTGATCCCATGGACCTCACGGGCATTATCGTGCTGATCGTCGTCGTGGTTCTGCTGCTCTTGCTGGCCCGGATGTCGATCCGGATTGTGCGCCAGTACGAGAAGGGCGTCCTCTTCCGGCTGGGCAGGGTCATCGGGGTGAGAATGCCCGGGCTGCGCTTCATCATTCCCGTGATCGACAAGCTCCAGCTCGTCAGCCTGCGGATCGTGACGATGCCGATCCAGTCGCAGGGCATCATCACCCAGGACAATGTGAGCGTCGATATCTCCGCCGTGGCGTACTACCGGGTGATCGACGCCGTGAAGTCCGTGGTGGCGATCGAGAACGTGGCGGCGGCCATCAACCAGATCGCCCAGACCACGTTGCGGAAAGTTGTCGGCCGGCACAGCCTGGACCAGACGCTGTCCGAGACCGAGCGCATCAACAGCGATATCCGGGAAATCCTGGATGCCCTCACCCTGGAATGGGGCGTCCAAGTCACCCTGGTGGAGCTGAAGGACATCCAGCTCCCGGAGAGCATGAAGCGCGCCATGGCCCGCCAGGCGGAGGCTGAGCGGGAGAAGCGGGCGAAGATCATCGCCGCCGAGGGTGAGTCCATCGCCGCCGCCGCCCTCGGGGACGCCTCGGACACCATGATGGCCCACCCGCTGGCCCTGCAGCTGCGGAATCTGCAGTCCCTGGTGGAAATCGCGGTGGACAAGAATTCCACGGTCGTCTTCCCGGCACCCATGATGAGCACCATTGCGGAGCTCGCGGCTTTCCTGGCGCGCGAAACCAAGGCAGCCCAGGCGGCCCAGACCTCGGCATCTGCGTCAACCACCCCGATTAAGGCGGCGTAGGAGCGTAGAACTACGCGTGTGCCCGGCGGCGTCCATGCCTATGATCAGACTATGGAATGGCCGTTGCTTGGACGCCGGCGGATGCTTAAGCTCGGCGCCGGCTTGCTGGGCGCCACCGTGCTGACGTCATGCGCCCCTGCGACAAAGCCGACGGCAACCAACGCGGTGGCCAACCCGGCGGCCAATCCGGCGGCCAACCCGGCGGCCAATCCGGCGGCCAACCCGGCAGACCCGGCAACGGAGACCGTCGACCCGGCGACGGAGACCGTCGACCCGCGTCCGCAGGTGGAGGTCACATCGGGTTCTTTCGTCTCAGGCTTCCGGCCGGGCACCTCCACCGGGTGGTCGGTGGCCGCGCCGGTGCCGTCCGGCTTGGCCCGGCAACAGAAGCTCCCCGTGGCCGTGTTCCTGCACGGCACCGGCAGCAGCAACCGTTTCATCTTCGATTTCCTCGGCGCCCAGGCGGTGCTGCAGCGGCACCTCGCTGATGGCGGCCCGCCCTTCGCTATAGCCTCCGTGGATGGCGGCGACACCTGGTGGCACGCGCGCGCGGACGGTACGGATACCCAGGCGATGCTGCTGGCGGAGTTCATCCCGCTCCTGGCAAGCCAGGGGTTCGACACCGGCAAGCTCGGCCTTTTTGGCCTGTCAATGGGAGGACTCGGCGTGCTGCTGCTCGCCTCACAGGGGAAGGTCTCCGGACTCCGGGGCGTAGCAGCCATGAGCCCAGCCGTCTGGAGCGAGTACGACGGCGGCCTGGTCGGTGCCTTCGACGGCCCGGAGGATTTCGCGGCAAATGACGTCTTCGCCCTCCGGCCGCAGCTGGAGTCATTGCCCAAGAGGATCGACTGCGGCACCGACGATGACCTTCTCCCCACCGTCCAGGCCTACGTCAGCGCACTTCCCGGCCGGATCGAGGGCGGCTTCCAGCCCGGCGGGCACGACGAAGAATACTGGCGGTCCGTCCTGCCGGACGTGGTCTCCTTCCTGGGCCGGCAGCTCGGCTGAGCCGGCGCCTTTGGAGGGTCTGCGGACGTCCAGCCGCCGGTAAGATTGGACGGTGCTGATTCTGCTGCCGCCCTCCGAAGGCAAGACCCCCGCCGTGGGCGGCGACGCCGTCGAGTGGGCGTCCCTGAGTTTTCCGGGGCTCAACACCTACCGTGCGAAGGTCCTCGAAGCCCTCGGCACGGTCAGCGCCCACGAGGACGCCCTCGCGCTGCTGGGCGTCGGCGCCTCACTCCGGGCCGACGTCGAACGCAATACGCGGTTGCATGCCGAACCGGCGGCGCCGGCACACCAGGTCTATTCCGGGGTGCTGTACGACGCATTGGGCTATGACTCCCTGACCGCGGCGCAGCGCCGCAAGGCGGACGAGTCCGTGCTGGTCATTTCAGCGCTCTGGGGTGCCATCCGCTTCGCCGACCGGGTGCCCGCGTACCGGCTGTCGATGGGCACCGCGCTTCCCGACGTCGGACGGCTGGCCTCGTTCTGGAAACCGCAGCTCAACGAGGCACTGCTGGCCGCAACGGAAGGTGAACTGTTGGTGGATTGCCGCTCCAGCACGTACGCCGCCGCATGGACTCCCCCGGCGCCGCAGACCGTCGCGGTCAACGTCTTCACCGAGGTCAACGGCGTGCGCAAGGTGGTCAGCCACTTCGCCAAGCACACCCGCGGGGAACTGGCGCGGCACCTGCTGAGCCGCCGGGGCAAGTCCCCGGGGACGCCCGCCCAGCTGCAGAAGGCCGCGGCCGAGAAGTGGGCCGCGGAACTCGTCGAAGGCACGGCACGGAAGCCGCATACCCTCAACATCGTCCTGCCAAACTAGCCCCATAAGCCCAACTAGCTCGCATTAGTTGTCGTTTGGAGCGCTCCAAACGACAACAAATGCGAGCTACTTGGGGCCCGGAGAGCGGCGGCTAGACCCACTCGGCGGAGCGGACCAGGATGCAGCCGGAATCGGGGCAGAACACGATGTCGTCCTCGGCCGCGGCCTTGATCTCGGCCAGGTCGCCCGGGCTGAGGTGCATGCCGGAGCCTTCCGAGGTGCCGTGGAAGAGCCGGGCCGCACCCACTCCCCGCTTGGCCAGGGTATTCTCGTAAATCGCCAGCATCCCGGTGTCCAGTCCTTCGGCGAACTCGGCGCGCTTGCCGCGTACCACCGTTGCCTCGGCGGCGATCTCGGCCAGCTGCTCGTCCAGTTCGGCGCGGATGACGCCGAAGGACCCCTGGATGTCATCGACGATCTGCTGCTGCGTGGCCTGCCGGAGGCGCAGCGAGTCCAGGCGTTCCAGGACTTCCAGCTCGACGTCTTCGAGGTCGGAGCGGCGCTTGTTGAGGGACACGAGGTCGCGCTGCAGGGCAACGAGGTCCTTGGACAGTCCGGTGCCGCTGTTGAGCCTCGCCTCGTCGCGTTCAATCCGGGCGGCAACCTGTTCCACGTCGGCCTCGGAGCGCTTGAGCTCGAGTTCGGCGTCGTGGACGGCCACTTTCGCGGCACCGAGTTCACCGTTGGCCACGCCGAGGGCAGCCTCGAGATCGGTGATCCGGGAGTCGCTTTCAAGGCTTCGGCGGCGGTTGGACAAGGACTTGAGCTTGGCGTCAAATCCCTGCAATTCGAGCAACTTCAACTGTTCCGCCGGTGCTGCCTTGGCCACTATTTACCTCCGCTAAATCCAATCCGGCCGGAGCCGGGCACCGTATCGGCGCTCCCTAGACTCTAGCGCCTAGCGTGCTCCCCAGCCTCGCTACGTCCCCACCGGCTCCCAAACCTCGCTGCGCTCGGTGTGGGTCCCTCGCCGGTGTGGGCCCGGCGACGGACCTCGCACGCCAGGCTTAGCCCGGAGTCAGAATGAAGTCCCAGGGGTCGCTGTTGGTGGTGCTGACCCGGATCTCGACGTCGTGGCCCTGATCGTTCAGCACATTGCCGAGCGCTTCGGCGGCGGCCGGCAGCCACAGCCACTCGCTGGCGAAGTGCGAAACGTCGATCAGGTAGGGCCGGTCGTTGACTGCCGCCTCGCGGGCTTCCGACGCCGGATGATGCCGGAGATCGGCAGTCAGGTAGACGTCGGCGTTGCTGGCCCGCACCTCACCGAACAGGGAGTCACCGGCCCCGCCGCAGAGGGCGACGCGCCGGATCAGTCCGTCCCGGTTCCCGGAAACCCGGACCCCACCGGCGACCGCCGGCAGGATGCCGAAGACGCGGGCGGCGAAGTCACCCAGCGTGAGGACGTCCTTGAGGTCCCCGACCCGTCCGATCCCTTCTTCGGGCAAGCCATCCGCCGCCGGGGTCAGCGGGGCGACGTTTTGCAGGCCGAGTGCGTCGGCCAGGACATCGGAGACCCCACCGACGGCGGAATCACCGTTCGTGTGCACCGTCAGCAGCGCGGTTCCGGACTCGATCAGCCGGTGCACCGCCCGGCCCTTGGCGGTGGTCGCGGCGACCGAGGTCACGCCCTTGAGCAGCAGGGGATGGTGCGTAATCAACAGCTCCGCGCCCCATTCGATGGACTCCTCGATCACCTCGAGGGTCGGATCGACGGCGAAGAGGATCCTGCTCACCTCAGCCGAAGGATGGCCTGCCACGAGGCCCACTTCGTCCCAGTCCTCGGCCAGCGATTCCGGCCAGAGCTCTTCCACGGCAAGCAGGATCATGCCCAGCGTGGGCGGGCCGGACGCTTCCCCGGCCCCGCCTCCGGCATGTGAATCAGTGTTGCCGGCAGCGTCGTTTCCTTCGGAAGAGCCGGCTGAAACAACGGCGTTTACAGGTTCCATAACCTCATTTTTACCCTATCGGCGCCCCGGACCACCGGCACTCGTAACAGTCTCGTAAGGTGGGCTGGGGAATCATCGGGGCTCGTCAACCATTGAAGAGGACATGAGAACTTTTGTGCTCGGCGGAGGCTGCTTCTGGTGCCTCGACGCCGTCTACCAGAAAACCAAGGGTGTCAGCTCTGTTGTTTCGGGGTACACCGGAGGCCATGTCCGTGACCCCGACTACTACGCTGTGTGCTCGGGAACCACCGGCCATGCGGAGGTGGTGGCAGTGACATTCGACGAGGACGTGGTCCCGGCGGAAGTCATCCTGGACATGTTCTTCGCGCTGCACGACCCCACCACGCTCAACCGCCAGGGCTACGACGTCGGCACGCAGTACCGCTCCTCGATGTTCTACGAGACCACGGAGGAAAAGGTCCTTTTCGAGGAGGCGATCGAACGGAACCAGCAACTGTGGGCCGACCCGATCGTGACCGAGGTCAGCCGGCTGCCGGTGTTCCACGTCGCGGAAGCCATGCACCAGGACTTCTACGCCAAGTACCCGGGTGAGGGCTACTGCCGGGTGATCATCAACCCGAAGCTCGCCAAGGCCAGGAAATATTACTCTGCATGGCTTAATGCTTAGCTAGGCCCTGCCGGCCCTCGTTAGGCTGGCCCCAGTATTCCCTCTTCAACAGACAGGCGCTTATACCCATGGCACGGATCTATGACGATGTTACCCAGTTGGTTGGCGGCACCCCGCTGGTCCGGCTGAACCGGCTCACCGAGGGGCTGGACGCCACGGTGGCCGTCAAGCTGGAGTTCTACAACCCGGCCAACAGCGTCAAGGACCGGATCGGCGTCGCCATTATCGACGCCGCGGAGAAGTCCGGGGCCCTCAAGGCCGGCGGCACCATTGTGGAGGGCACCTCCGGCAACACCGGCATCGCCCTGGCCATGGTGGGCGCGGCCCGCGGTTACAAAGTCATCCTGACCATGCCGGAAACCATGTCCACGGAGCGCCGTGTCATGCTCCGCGCCTACGGTGCCGAGATTGTGCTGACCCCCGGTTCCGAGGGCATGCGCGGCGCAGTGGAGAAGGCCCAGGAGCTTGTCGCCAACACGGAGAACTCCGTCTGGGCGCAGCAGTTCGCCAACGAGGCCAACCCGGAGATCCACCGCACCACCACGGCCGAGGAAATCTGGTCCGACACCGACGGCAAGGTGGACATCTTTGTCTCCGGCATCGGCACCGGCGGCACCATCACCGGCGTCGGGCAGGTCCTCAAGGAGCGCAATCCCGGCGTGCAGATCATTGCCGTCGAGCCCAAGGATTCCGCGATCCTCAACGGCGGCGCCCCGGGGCCGCACAAAATCCAGGGCCTCGGCGCCAACTTCGTGCCGGAAATCCTGGACACCAACGTCTACGACGAGGTCATCGACGCCACCCTGGAGGATTCCGTCCGGGTCGCGCGCGAGCTCGGCGTCAAGGAAGGCATCCTGGGCGGCATTTCCTCCGGCGCGATCGTGTGGGCGGCCCTGGAGCTCGCCAAGCGCCCGGAGAACGCCGGTAAACTCATTGTTGCCGTGGTCTGCGACTTTGGTGAGCGCTACATCTCCACCGTGCTGTACGACGACATCCGCGGCTGAATCCCAGCCCGCTGTCCCACCATCGCTGTAGAAAGGTCTTTGTGAGCTTCTTCGCAAGACTTAAGGAAGACCTCGACGCCGCCCGGTCACACGACCCGGCGGCTCGGGGTTCCTTTGAGAACTTCTTTGCCTATTCCGGCCTGCACGCGATCTGGTTCCACCGCCTGACGCACCGGCTGTGGCAGAACCCCGCCCTGCGTTTCCCGGCGCGGCTGATTTCCCAGCTGGCCCGGTTCCTCACGGGCATCGAGATCCACCCGGGCGCCACGATCGGCCGGCGCTTCTTCATCGACCACGGCATGGGCGTGGTCATCGGCGAAACGGCCGAGATCGGCGAGGACGTCATGATCTATCACGGCGTCACGCTCGGCGGACGCTCGCTGGCCAAGATCAAGAGGCACCCGACGATCGAGGACCGCGTGGTGATCGGTGCCGGGGCCAAGATCCTGGGCCCCATCACGATCGGCCGGGACAGCGCCGTGGGCGCCAACGCCGTGGTGGTCAAGGACGCCCCGGCGGAGTCGATCGTCACCGGCGTGCCGGCGACCTGGCGGCACCGCGACGCGCAGCGCGAGACCAAGCCCGCCGTCGACCCGGCCGAATACCTCATCGATTACCACATCTAGCCTTTGTGCCCCTTGCGGGACGCCCGTTCCGGGCTCACTTTCAGCCAGCCCTGAAGCCAACCGCCCCCGGCTCGGCCGCTAGGCCGCGATCCGCTTGTAGAGATTCCAGAGCACAAGGTCGAACACCCGGTCCGGAAGCAGGTGGCGCAGCAGCAGGAGGGCACGCGCACTCCCGCCCACCTGGTACCGGGTCTTGGGCCGGGCGGAGGTGGCAGCGTGGACGATCGCGTCGGCAACCACCTCTGGCCTGGTGGTGAGCGAGGCCTTCTCTGTGGTGGCCAGCACCGCCGCCATGACCTTGGCCTGCGCCGCGTACGGCCCGGTCCCGGAGCTGGCCAGCAGGCCCCGCGCGGAAATAGCACCCCATTCGGTCCGTGTGCCTCCCGGCTCAATGATGGACACGCCGATGCCGTGTGGCTTGAGCTCCATCCGCAGGGAATCGCTGAGGCCCTCCACGGCGAACTTCGTGGCGTGGTACCAGGCGCCGAGCGGCTCATACATCTTCCCGCCCATGGAGGACACGTTGATGATCCTCCCCCGCCGCGCGGCCCGCATGGCCGGAATCACCAGCTGCGTCATCCGGGCGAGGCCGAACACGTTGACGTCGAACTGCCGCCTGCCTTCGGCCGGCTGCACCTCCTCGAGCGAGCCGTAGGAGCCGTAGCCGGCGTTGTTGACCAGGACGTCGATCCGGCCGTGCGCGGCCATCACCCCTCCGACGGCGGCGCCCATGGATGCCTCGTCCGTCACGTCCAGCGCCACGACGTTGACGCCGTGGGCCTTCAGCGGCTCCATCTTCTCCACCCGGCGGGCCCCGGCATAGACCGTGAACCCGGCCGCCGCGAGCTTCCTGGCAGTTTCAAAGCCGATCCCGGTGGAGGCACCGGTGACAAACGCTACGGGCTGCATGAGCTGGACTCCTTGGGGGCTTTACTCCATGGAAAGGGTGCGGCCTGACACACGAACGGCCGGCGCCCCCAGGGTATCGGGAAGCGCCGGCCGGCGGTCAGACAGTGGCTGGGACTAGTGGGTGTCCACGGCCTCGGTCTCGGACTTGTCCTCGCCCCAGAGGGTGTGGAACGTGCCGTCGGCGTCGACGCGGCCGTAGGTGTGGGCGCCGAAGAGGTCGCGCTGGCCCTGGATCAGGGCGGCCGGGAGGCGCTTGCGGCGCAGGCCGTCGTAGTAGGCCAGCGAGGAGGAGAACACCGGCACCGGGATGCCCAGCTGGACCGCGGTGGACACCACGCGGCGCCAGGCCGGCAGGACCTCGGCAATGGCCTTGGTGAAGGCCGGCGCGAAGAGCAGGTTGGCCGGCTTCTCCGCCGCGGCGTACGCCTTGGTGATCTCCTTGAGCAGCTCCGCGCGGATGATGCAGCCGCCGCGCCACAGCGAGGCGATCTCGTCCAGCTTCAGGTCCCAGCCGTATTCCTTCGCCGCGGAGGTGAGCATGTCCAGTCCCTGCGCGTAGGAGACCAGCTTCGAGGCATACAGCGCCTGCCGGACGTCCTCGACGAACGTCTCGGGGACCTCGACGGCGGCCTCGCCGCCGGCCAGCAGTTCCTGGGCCAGCCGGCGCTGCTCCGC